>NZ_SIJC01000003.1:300000-494522 GCF_010078385.1 Chengkuizengella sediminis | reverse complement strand
AGCAGCAGGGATTAAAACAGAAGGAAAAACGGTAGAAGAAATCCTGGAAGAATTGGATAATATGTATGTAATGGAAGAAGCAAAAGCAGCGGGTGTAGAAACAGAAGGAAAAACGGTAGAAGAAATCCTGGAAGAATTAGATCATATGTATGTAATGGAAGAAGCAAAAGCAGCGGGTGTAGAAACAGAAGGTAAAACGGTAGAAGAAATCCTAGAAGAACTGGATAATATGTATGTAATGGAAGAAGCAAAAGCAGCAGGGATTAAAACAGAAGGAAAAACGGTAGAAGAAATCCTGGAAGAATTGGATAATATGTATGTAATGGAAGAAGCAAAAGCAGCGGGTGTAGAAACAGAAGGAAAAACGGTAGAAAAAATCCTGGAAGAATTGGATAATATGTATCTGATGGAAGAAGCAAAAGCAGCGGGTGTAGAAACAGAAGGTAAAACGGTAGAAGAAATCCTAGAAGAACTGGATAATATGTATCTAGTGGAAGAAGCAAAAGCAGCAGGGATTAAAACAGAAGGAAAAACGGTAGAAGAAATCCTGGAAGAATTGCTAAATATCTATCTATTGGAGGAAGCAAAAGCAGCAGGAATAGAAACAGAAGGTACAATGTATGAAGATTTACAGTTAGAGACGGAAGAGTAGTTAGAAGTTGAAAGGGTATGCAACTAGGTAAATGAGAGTGAATAGGCTAATTAAATATAAAACTTACTTATGTATGAAAAAAATATATGATTGATTTTGACCAAATAGAATAACTGGAGTTGTGCCCTGTGCGCAGCTCTATTATTTTGAATTTGTTTTAAAAAAAGACAAGTTTTTTCTAGGAGTTCACTTGACAAAACTAATACTATGGTTGTAGTATGAATCTAAAGACTACAACTGTAAGGAAGTGATTCCAATTAAAGATCTCCCAAAAATATCAGAAGCTGAATGGAAAATAATAAAAGTATTATGGAGAAATTCACCATTAACTTCATCTGAAATCATTGATGCATTAAAAAAAGAAACGAGTTGGAGCCCTAAAACGATTCATACTCTCATTAGTCGTTTAGTCAAAAAAGAAGCGATTGGAGTAAAAAAAGAATCTCGATTAAATTCATTTTTTCCACTTGTTACTGAGGACGAGTGTAAGAGAGTAGAAACAAAATCATTTTTGGAAAAGGTATATTCAGGCTCCGTTAAAATGTTACTTGCAAATTTCATCAAAGATGAAAAACTATCTCAAAATGAGATTGAAGAATTAAAACTCATTCTTGAAGAAAAAAAGGATTCTTAGTGTAAGAACACCCTCAATAAAAGGGAGGAGAATTAGTGGACCTAACATCATTATTTAAAACCATTTTAAATTTATCATTGATGAGTAGTGTTGTCATAGGAATCATCATATTAGTAAAATTGATTTTTAAAGATAAACTGAATCCCCAATGGCATTACTATATTTGGTTCCTTGTTATATTAAGACTAATCATTCCGTATACACCAGAAAGCTCATTGAGTATTTTCAATTTATTTCCACAAGCACTACAACAGATTGATTCTACACAACATATAAGTAATGCAGATGTTTTCAATGATAAAGTCAAAGATTTTACAATACCGAATATGGATAATAATGCTAACCTTGGACAGAAGCCATCACCTTTAACTCCAGATCAAGTGAATGAAACGTTTAAGTTGAATTACGAGATATTAGGAATCATTTGGATTACAGGTACACTTACAATATTAATAACGTTTCTGATTGTAAATACCCGTTTTCATTGGAAACTTAGAAAACAATCAAGATGCGAAGATGTTAAATTCATTAAACTTTTAGGAAATTGCAAAATTGAAATGAAGTTGAGAAATAAGATTATCATGATTTATGATGATGCAATAAACACACCTTCAATTACAGGATTGATTCGTCCCAAACTATTACTACCAAAAGAAATAATACATCAATTATCAGATGAAGAGAAAAGATATGTGCTTTTACATGAGCTTACCCACTTAAAAAGGAAAGATATCTTCATTACCTGGATTGCTTTATTCGTTCAAGCGATCAACTGGTTTAACCCTTTGGTTTGGTATGCTTTTTATAAAATGCGTGAAGATGGTGAAGTGGCATGTGATGCTTATGTTTTATCTCATCTTAAGAAATCCGAGCATTTGGAATATGGGAAAACAATTATCACTGTTTTAACAAAACTATCAAAACCTAATTTGATTCCTGTATCGATGGGAATGGCAAAAAACAAAAATATGATAAAAAGAAGAATATGGAAAATTAAAATGTATAAAAAAACGTCATTAAAAAAATCTGTTACGTCTATTGTGTTAGCGGTAGGAATTGGATTAGTTGGATTAACGAGTGCTTTAGGGAGTACAAATACTGAGAGTACAGTAGAGTATATAGGCTATATTATTGATAAAGATAAAAATGGAATGTTTGTAGTTGAAGGGGATTCTCAGGAATATGTACAATCAGATTCCGATATAACTTGGTTTTCTATTCCTAATGAGTTGCAATTAGATGATTTGCAAGTAGGTCAAAAAGTAAAAGTGTTATATAGTGATATGACATCATTATTTCCAGGGCAATTTACAACAGAAAAAGTGATCGTGTTGGATGATTTTTGGATCAATATAGATATCCCACCATTTGAAATTCCTGATCCTGAACTAATTTTAGAAGAAGCGGAAGTATTAGGCTTAGAAACAGAAGGTAAAACGGTTGAAGAAATACTAGAAGAATTGGATACTATCTATCTAATGGAAGAAGCAAAAAAAGTAGGAATAGAAACAGAAGGTAAAACATTTGAAGAAACCCTGGAAGAATTGGATACTATCTATCTAATGGAAGAAGCAAAAGAAGCAGGAATAGAAACAGAAGGTAAAACATTTGAAGAAATATTAGAAGAATTGGATACTATCTATCTAATGGAAGAAGCAAAAGAAGCAGGGATAGAAACAGAAGGTAAAACATTTGAAGAAATATTAGAAGAATTGGATACTATCTATCTAATGGAAGAAGCAAAAGAAGCAGGGATAGAAACAAAAGGTAAAACAATTGAAGAAATATTAGAAGAATTGGATACTATCTATCTAATGGAAGAAGGAAATTAAGTAAACGCCCACTTATATTGAAAAGAATGGTGGAGTTGTGCCGTGAGTGCAGCTCTATTTTTCTGCATCTGTTTTTTGAATTAACACTTACCAAATAACCTCTAAAATCACAAGTAAAGTGGTTTTAGAGGTTATTCTTTCGGTCGAAGGCAATCGATGAAGGAGTTTTTGTCCTAAATTACATCCTAAATGAGCTTTTCAAGGATACGATCATATTAAACACAAAGTGATCTTTTGTTGTGTGTTTTGGATCTACATTAAAATAACCGTGTCTAAAGAATTGGAATTTATCCTGTGGTTTAACATCCTTCATATTGGGCTCAATGAAACCATTTAAAATTTGTAAAGAATTCGGATTCACATGATCTAAGAATGTTTTTGCTTCAGCATTTTCTTCCACTTGCTGTTCCTCTTCATCTAATATCAATGGTTCATATAAGCGGAATTCTGCTGGAATCGCATGATTAACATCTACCCAATGTAGTGTTCCTTTTACTTTGCGTCCTGTAAATCCTGAACCACTTTTTGTTTCAGGATCATAGGTACAATGGATTTCAATGACTTCTCCATTTTCATCTTTTATCACATCTTCACATTTAATGAAGTACGCATGTTTCAATCGAACTTCATTTCCGGGAAATAGGCGGAAATATTTTTTAGGTGGATTCTCCATGAAATCTTCTTGTTCAATATAAATTTCTCTTGAAAAAGGAATTTGTCTTATCCCCATCTCAGGATTTTCAGGGTTGATTTCCGCATCTAACATCTCAACTTTTCCTTCTGGATAATTGGTTATCACTACTTTTAAAGGACGTAGAACCCCCATCGTACGGGGTGATTTTAGTTTTAAATCTTCTCTAACATAATGGTCAAGCATTCGAGAATCAACAGCCCCATCTCCTCTAGTTACACCTAATTCACGAATAAAGGTACGAATGGCTTCTGCAGTAAAACCTCTTCTTCTAAGAGCAGAAATGGTTGGCATACGAGGATCATCCCATCCATCGACAAACTTTTCATCTACTAACTGCTTTAATTTTCGTTTACTCATGACCGTATTTGTTACGTTTAAACGACCAAATTCAATTTGTTGAGGTTTGCTTTCCATTTCCGTTTGTTCAATAATCCAATTATATAGAGGTCTTTGATCTTCAAACTCAAGTGTACAGATAGAATGTGTCACATCTTCTATGGCATCCTCTATCGGATGAGCAAAGGCATACATTGGATAAATACACCACTTATCTCCAGTATTATGGTGTGTTGTATGTGCAATTCGATATAAGACAGGATCTCTCATATTAATATTAGATGAACTCATATCAATTTTAGCTCGTAAAACTTTTTGTCCATTTTCAAATTCACCTTTACGCATGCGATCAAACAAATCAAGATTCTCTTCTATAGTTCGATCACGATAAGGACTGTTTTTACCTGGTTCAGTTAAAGTGCCACGATAAGCACGAATCTCATCAGCGGAAAGATCATCGACATAAGCTAACCCTTTTTTAATTAATAATATCGCTCGATTGTACATTTCTTCAAAATAATCTGAAGCAAAAAATAACCCATCCCAATCAAAACCAAGCCATTGTACATCTTCTTTGATGGATTGAACGAATTCCACATCCTCTTTCAAAGGATTGGTATCATCAAAGCGTAAGTTTGTTTTCCCATTAAATTCATCGGCAAGATCAAAGTTAGTTATGATCGACATTGCGTGTCCAATATGTAGGTAGCCATTCGGTTCAGGTGGAAAACGAGTGATCACATGATCACGTTTACCTGTTTCTAAATCTTTTTGAATAATGGGTCTAATAATATTAGATGTGTTATTTTCCATCATTTCCAACCTTCCTTATTTTAAAGATCATGTTCACATAAAATTTAATCTTATTTATAACATATATATAAAGTTTTTTCCAACCTTCTTGTTATGTATTATAGGTTAAATGAAAATGCACCTTAATATATTTTATCATGAACTACTATCAATGACCTTATTTCATTTGGTAAAATCAAAATATCAAAGACTAATATCAACAAGGAGATTGAAATGCCAACATATAACAAGTTAGTTAGAGATCAAATACCTAAAATAATTAACCATACTGGGAAGAGATATAAAACAAGGATTTTAACTGAGGATGAGTACGTAACAGAGCTTCGATTAAAATTGAAAGAAGAGTTAGATGAATATCTTGAAGCAAGCAATGATGAAGATGCATTACATGAGTTAGCCGATATGCTGGAGATTATACATACATTAGCACATGGACACGGGGTTTCAAGAGATGAACTTGAGAACATAAGAGAGGAGAAGGTAAAAAAAAGAGGTGGTTTTAAGGAAAAAGTATTTTTAATAGAAGTAGAAGATGATTAGAGGTCAAATTCTATATCTTTTTGACTAGCTATGCACATCAAAATCTACATATTTCTGTATCCTTTTTACTATAGAATTCATATACTGCATATGTTATGGTTATATATACACATTCAAAATTTCAATGAATGAATGAAAATGGTTGGGAAGAAGGGAGACTAAGAAAAAAGAAAGGGGGAAAAGAGGAATTTTTAGTCGTTGTTCACAGTTAAAGAGAAATTTTAGTTACAATCCAATAAAGAAAACGTTTTCAAAAATGTTTCAATTTAAAAGAATTTGATTTTCCTTTTAAAAAAAATATGTTATTTAATTTTTAATTTTTTAATTATAATGCTAGTTTTACTTAAATTCATGTTTGAACAATACATAGTGTGAATGAAGTCACAACAAATGATCTTTATGTTTATAAAGCCTAGCTTTTGTTAGCATTTAATTTGTATTGTTCTATGCTTTTATGTAATACTGCAATGTTACCTGTATGATTATTCCTCATAACAGATAAATGATTTAATGCTAGTTTATGAAGTTATGAAGATAATGTATAGTACCTGTTTAATAATTATAATTTTATGTATGAATTGGAAATTTTTATGTTTTTGCAATAATTAATCACTTTACAAATATGCTTTGAAATTATTATCTGTAATTTATTAATTCAACAAAAATAAAAAAAATCCTTTAAAAAATAATAAAAAAATCATTTTTATTATGTTAAACATTATTAAAGAATGACTTGGAGGAGAAAATATGTTAAAGAAAATGGTAACGATAACAATGATGTTGTCGTTAGTATTGTCATCATTAGTTTCTGGCAATGTCGTGTCTGCTGCAGATGATTATATAGCTGAATTAAAAACATTAAGTGCAAGTTCATCACAAATCTCTTTTACATCTAATGTGAATACAAGCTGGGTTGATGTTCATTACAAAGTAAATTCAGGTGGACAACAAAATGTTAGAATGAATCAAAATGGGAGTACTTTTACACATAACTTGAACAATTTACAAGCAGGAGATGTTGTAAGTTTTTCTTTTACTTACAATAATGGAATACCTGCTTACGATACATCTTTATTTACTGGGACACATGGTGAAGTAGTTGAGCCAGAACCGACACCAGAACCAACACCAGAACCAACTCCGGAACCAGAACCGACACCTAACCCCGAACCCAATCCGGATGCTCCACCACTTGTAGTGGATGATTTCAATGAATGGATACAATGGAACGGGAATCAAAATGACTTAGGTCAAGCAATTGTAAGAAACGGTGGTACTTACAATCTAGAAGGGAATACAAATCTGTATTTCTTCTTTAATGGAGGCAGTTCTCCTGAATCTTTTGATCAATTCGTTAATAGAGATATTTCTGCTTATGATACTTTAGAGTTAGTATTAAAAGGTGGATCAGGTGGAGAAGAGGAATATATTAATTTAGTCTTAAATGATGATTCTAATCATTCGCTATCTTTATCTAATTATGGGAATCTGACAACAAACTATAGTACAATACAAGTCCCATTAGCAGATTTTAATGCAAATCTTGTAAACGCTAAATTTATTCGTTTTGAAGGTGTGGGGACTGCAAAGATCGTTCGTATTGATGAAATGATTCTAAAATCAACTGGTATTTCACCAACAGACCCAACGGACCCAACGGACCCAACAGATCCAACGGACCCAACAGATCCAGTTGATCCAGACCCAACGGATCCGACAGATCCTGGTGATGTCCCTGATTTCCCTACAGGTAACGGGGTGATGACTTTCCAATTGCAAAATGGAACAAACGGTCAGTATTCAGATGATGAAATTTATTGGGCAATTTATGGGTATAACAAAGCAACAGGACAGCTTAGTTATGTTGATGCTAATGGGAATTTAATTGCTAGTTCAGTTAGTGATAACGATGCACCTGGTCATTTAACGAAAAATGGTGAGAATTATGCTAATTATTTTAATAAAATGAGTGAAACAGATTGGGTTTCTATGCCGGAAATCGATTCTGGAAGAATGTTTATTAGTATGGGAAGTCCAATGTACATTAAACTAAATATAGCTGCTGATGGTAGAGTAGGATTCGCTGGACCAGATTTAAATAATCCAACAGATCCGAACCAAGACATTTATTTTGAGTGGATTGAATTTACCATTGACCAATGGGGATATCATGGAAACTCAACAAGAGTTGACCAATTCAGTTTTCCAATCACAACTAGATTAGTTGCATCTGATGGTTATGACAGAATTGTTGGTGAGACCTATACTCGTGATCAATTATTTACTGCATTTAATAATGAAATGCCAGCAGAATTTCAAACTTTAGTTGAAGAGCCATACAGAATTGTTGCTCCAGGTAAAGGTGAGTTTAAGCCTGATGGAATTTACGGAAATTATTTTGATAACTACGTAAATGAAGTGTGGGATTTCTATAGAACAAACGAATTAATATTTACAGCTGAAGCTGGTACATTCAGTGGTCATGTAGTTGGCAATGATTTTGTCTTTTCTAAAAACGGCGGACCACATGATTTATTCATTAGAAATAAACCAACAACACTTGAAGTATTCGAGTGCTCAGGTCCTATGGATACAGGAAGTTCGGATGAAAAAGTAGTAGAAGCTCAAGTATGCGCAGCATTAAATAGAGGTATTATGTACGATCCTGCAAATTGGGGGAATTCTAATTTCTTTTATCAAAATGATACTGCTAACTTCTACGCAAAATTCTGGCATGACTATAGCATTGATGGATTAGCTTATGGATTTGCTTATGACGATGTTAGAAATTATAGTACTTTATTAGAGCATCATGATCCTGATGCGTTATTTATTAATGTAGGTTGGTAATTTGTTTATTTATAAAGAAAATTAAATAAAAGCTTGTAGGAAATTAGTTTTCCTACAAGCTTATTTCAGTATTTCAACATTTTTGTGATATCTCCATATCCCCAAAATAAATAGTGGTTTAGAAAGTACACAATTGAACACCTAAAGGTGTTTTAGTTTTGTTTTGTATTCCAATGCACTAGTTAAATTAATTTGTTTTTTCTTTCTATCTTTATGATTTTTTGTATTCCCAACGATATAAGCTCCAAAAGGTAATAGTGAGATGAAATAAATCAAGGTCATAGTAATGAGTAATGAAATCACAAATAGTCCCGAAACTTGAGTTACGGTATGATTAAACCACTCTACTGTATATGGAGCAATATACCTCTGTACCTGCCAATGCACTAAATAAATACCAAAAGAATATTTGCTTATTAAATTTATGACTCTGAGGTTTGGCATCAGTTGACCCCATGCCATCACAGCTAAACTAATGGAAATGGTTAATGGAATTAAATCAAATCTTCTTGAATTGACACTCACAATTCCTGATTTGTAACTGAAATAAACAATAAACATTGAACTTAGTACACCAAAAATTGTAATCCACTTGTATTTTAATAATTTTTTGGAGATAATTTTATAATGTTTACCGATTAAAAAAGCAATTGTAAAATAACCAAACCAAGCAGTAAACGGTAATTTTAATTCCGTTTTATATTCTTGAATGATCGGTATATTTGTATTTAATAAATACAAGTGAAATCCCATCACAATGAAACTTATGGGAACGAGAATTCGCATAGGGATGTTAAAACGAACCACAAAGGAATGTAATACATAGAATTGAAGAATAATTAATATAAAATACCCTTCATAACTTCCCAATAATATATTATCCAATAGTTTTTTCTGAAAATCGATATTTGAATATAGTTGCTTCACAATGATGGCATCAATGATCGCAAATACTAAAAAGGGGACATAAATCCACTTCAATCGTTTCTGCCAAAATTGATCGGGTAAACGTTTAGGATATCGATTAGCCAAAATTATCTCTGATAAGATAATGAATGTTGGGGTAGCATAACATAAAAGGATTCGTAATAGTTCATAGAATTCATTATTAGGATACCCAGCTAGATTACCAGTTTGTGTTGTGCTGTGTAAAAAAACAATACTTAAACAAGCGATAACTCTTAATAAATTCCATTCTTTTATCATAATCAACCTCTTAGATTTTATTAGTGTATGAAAACAATAAAACTATCATATTAAAAAAACACAAAAGAAACTAGGTTCAATTATTGCCAATACATAAATTAAAGAGTGATATACTTAAGTAAATAAAAGTGTATGGATTGATTTATATATCAATTAGTCCAATTTTTTAAGGAAAAAGGAGTTGAAATTGTGCAAAAAACAGCACTTATAGCAGGAGCGAGTGGTTTGGTTGGCAGTGAATTACTTACCTATTTAATTGAAGGCAATGAATATAATCGTGTTACAGCAATTGTACGTAATTCGCTTAATATTAAACATCCAAAACTTAAACAAGTCATTGTTGATTTTGAACAACTAAGTAAAGATGAGGAAGTTTTTAAAGTGGATGATGTTTTTTGCTGTATGGGAACAACGATAAAAAAAGCAAAAACACAGGAAAAGATGACTAGAATTGATGTGGAGTATCCACTGGAAATAGCAAGGCTAGCTAAAAAGATGGGAGCAAGACAGTTTCTTGTCGTAAGTGCAATGCAGGCAAATTCTAACTCCTCAACGTTTTACTCACGTATTAAAGGAAGGTTAGAAAAAGAGTTGCAAAAAATTGGTTTTGAAACCCTTCATATTTTCAGACCTTCATTATTAGTAGGAGATCGAAAAGAATTTAGATTTGGTGAAAAATCAGCAGAAATTTTATTTAAAGCACTCTTTTTTATTTTCATTGGTCCTTTAAAAAAATATAAAGCTATACACGCAAAAACGGTAGCTTTAGGAATGTTTAATGCTTCACAAAGTAGGAAAAGTGGTGTATTGATTCACTTATCAGATGAAATTTAATGGATTTCAGAAAATTTCACTCGTAATTCTTACTTTAAGACACTCAAAATAAAGAAAATTTTACTTCTGTTTTTTTACATGATTTACCCTTTAAAATATAAGTACATAGATTTGGTTCAATGTGCATTGTTTATGCATTTGATAACTTATAGGGTGTATGTCTTAGGAGGGGATCAAGGTGTCTAGTGCTTACGGTATATTAGGATTCGGTCAAGCTTTAGGAGAAGCATATAAAGTAGAGGATGAAATTTCAAAGTATACAACAAATATCGATAAGATTAAAAGCTGGGGATACAAATATTTTTATGTTGCTCCACCAGAAGTTAGCCAGTCAGATTTAGCATATAAAGCTTCGGAAGAAGCATTAAAAAACTCTGGTATGAATGCAGAGGATATTGATTACATTGCCTTAGCTATAAGTGAAGTTCCAGGAGACATGGTTTGGGATCCTGCGTGTGAGTTGCAGCATAAATTAGGTGCCAGTCGTGCAGAAGTTCAAGTATTTAATCAAGCATGTACTTCGGGTTTAATGGCATTTGATGCGATTGCAGGTAAATTTGCTATACACCCAGAGTATAAAAATGTTCTGATCGTGACTGCAAATCGATTTTGCGATGATCATAAAAACCGTGCTACTTATAATGCCTATCTACATTCTGATGGAGCAGTAGCTGCAGTAATAAAGAGAGATCATAAACATTGTAAATGGATCACTACAGAGACTGCATCTGACGGAATGTACGCACCTCTTTTACGTAACGAGTGGAGAGTAGCGGTTACCCCCTTTAGCGCAGAGAATAAAAGTATAGATAACCACCCTTCTCCTTTTTCAGAAGTTCATGAGCAATTAATGGATTTTTATAAATTAGTTCATATTAGAAATAGATTGGTCGTTGAGTATGCGTGTCAAAAGGCAGGGATTGAACTTTCAGATCTTAAAAAAGTCATTTATTTACATGATAATGAAAATGAAATGAATGATTTTGCGATTGAATTTAATATACCTGTAGGTCAAACGAATGCTAATTTGGCTTCTCAATTTAGTCATATGGGGGCTTCTGATCAACTTATTGGATTAAAATATTATATAGAAACAGGCGAATTGCAGAATGGAGATTATGTGGCGCTCATTGGAATAGGATCAGGTATGCATTGGGTATGTACCTTGTTGCAAGTTTAAATCATTATTATTTCAAATCAATAGGAGTTAAAGAACTGTTGAGAATTCAACAGATGAATCAAGGAAGCTATGATTTTGACTTTGAGCTATCCTGTAGTAATCCACAGATTTTTTGTAATATTTATTTTCAAAGTAGTAATTTCCTAATTCAGTAGCAAGTGTTTTTGTAAGTATGTAATGTTTATTGTTAATTGCATATTGAATGGCTTCCTTCATTTCTTTTTCATAACATATGTGATTTTCTCTATATTTTAATATATTTGCTTTCATCGCTCTTAGCTCTATGTATAAATGTGATAGATGGTTACTGGACACCAGATCGAAAGCTGCAGATAAATAAAAGTCAGCGTTTTTCCAATTTTTTTGTTTATAAAAAACCTCTACTAAACTTTTACATGCATAGGCATATATGATTCGATGAGGAGCATAATATTTCATGTTTTGATTTTTAGGTTGGATGAATGGTTGAGAGATATCTAAAGCACTTTTAAAATATTGAGTAGCATGTTGATCACTGCCAACTTTTTGATATACTTTGCCAATGTTATATTGGATCTCAGCATATAAAACATGATTCAATTCCTGTTGTATCAATAATAAGTTTTGTGCTTTTTTCAGATGAGAGCGTGCCTCTTCTATACGGTTAAGTTCTCGGTATTGCTGAGCTAGTAATATCATCGTTTTGATAATGTTTTCGTCATGTTTATGTTTCTTGTAAATCACTAAAGCTTTACTCGTGTAAATTAAGCTAATACTAACTTCCTCAAAAATTTGTTGATACACAAGGCTAATATTAAAGTACAAGTTCCCACTTTCGAGACTAGATTCGTTTACAATATAGCTTTCTGCTAACAAATAGTAATATTTTGCCTCTTCAAATGATTGCTTGGCGTAAAAGTAGTTTCCTATGCATTTATTGTAGTAAAAGAAATGGTTATAGTTTGTTTTGTCAATGTTAATGTTATTGATGACTTTAACGGATTGTCCAACTAATTTTTCAGCCTCAGCAAATTTGTTGTTCAATGTATAATAATGAATGAGTATTCCATAAATATTAGCCAAGTCATTCTGAGCGTGCATTTCTAATGCGTTCATGTGTAAATAGATTAATTCTGATTCGTTTAGTGATTGTACATTATCTTTGTTATTTTTGATGATTTGTTCTAATTTATTTCTGTCATCATCTAATGTGTTCGTTAGATCTTCAATACATAACCCTAGCTTTTTTGAAATTTGCTTTAAAAATGAAGGTGATGGTGTTACCCTTCCGTTTTCTACACGACATATGTATGTTACAGATGCAATACCTTCTACTAACTCCCCTTGGGTAAGTTTTTTATTTTTCCGGATTAGCCTAATCTTTTCTCCTATTTCCATTTCCTCACCTCATTATTTCATTTTGATACAACAAACTGATGAGACACAAAAGGTAAAGTGAAATACTAATTTCCACATATCCTAACATATACTACAGAGATATCATATTGGGAAAATTTGAAATGAAGTGTTATAATAAATTAATAAAAAGCTGTATATTTCCCAACCCTGGAATTGGAGGGTTTGCATTGAAATTAGGTGAAAGAATATATTACAATAGAATTAGAAAGGGAATGACTCAAAAAGAACTTGCGGCTGGCGTATGTTCTATTCCTTATCTAAGTAAAATTGAAAATCAAAATACGGAAGCCAGTGAAGAAATTATATCTTTACTTTTTAAAAAGTTAGGCATCCAATATACAATGAACGATGAGGAATTTGAAAGTGAAACACTAGATTTAATTAATGTATGGTATGAAGCAATACGTAGTAGAAATGTAAAGCAAATAGAGGAAACATATCATCAATGTAAATTGAATATCATTAATATCACAAATCCAACTATTATTATTCAGTATAAATTAGTACTTATTAGACATTATTTGTACAAACAGGATTTGAGTCAATGTGTAAAATTAATTGATGAACTAAATGATGTTGAGAAATTGTTGTCTGATCACCAACAATATATGTTTTATCACTTGAAGGGTGTTTATTTTTATTTTAGAAATGATCTTAATCGTGCATTAGAATTATTAGTTAAATCGCATCAAATTTCAAAGAAAATACAGTCACTTGAAAAAGATCCAAATGTGTATTACACATTGTCGTTGGCTCATAGTAGATTATTTCGTATTTATGATGCTATATATTATGCGGATTTAGCACTGGACTATTATCAACGTGATTTTGACTATGAACGTATGATTGACACTAGAAGTATTTTAATCATTAATTATATTAGATTAAATCAATTTGAGGACGCAAACTTAAATTTGATTAGCTCATTAAGATTCGCTGAAAAGTTAAATGATAAAAAACGATTAGGCAGTATATATCACAACTTTGGATATTTATATTACGAAAAAAATGATGATCGAAAAGCATTAGAGTATTACTATAAATCGCTAGAATACAAATCAGAAAATACTGAATTATTTTGCAATACAATCGTATATATAATAAAAGCATACATAAATTTAGATGAACAGTATAAAATTAATCAGTGGTTAAATAAAGGGTTGGAATTAGCTATACAAAATAAATGGAAGTTAATGGAACATAAGTTGAGATCAATCGCCAGCATGAAAGATATAAGGCAGAATCATTCAAGAGAATATCTTGAAAATGAGGCAGTTGAATATTTTACAATTAATTATACTAGAGATATGCTTATTGAGATTTATACAAAATTAGGAGAATACTACTATGACAGTGGAAAATATAAAAAGTCTAGTGATTTTTATAAAAAAATTATTACGATAAGTTAAAGAGAAAAGGAGGTGTAATCATGAAAAAGTTAATTGTTTTAAGCATAGTGTTAACTATTTTTTTTATTATGACAACATTCACAGCTGCTATTGGGGTAGAAGAACATCCTGAAATATTATCTGTTACTAATACTTCCATACTTTGAGAAGAAGGCTCATGAATAGAATCCTTTTCATCTACTAATAAACTTACCTCTAAATCAATTCATTTAAAAAAACTTTTTAAATCATAAATTATTAACCTAAATAAGATACTCCATTTTTAAAATTTTGTAAATAAAGTAAAAAGAAAATCGGAAAGCGTTTTCAAAAATGATTTGAAGCAATCATTCTCTATTAGGTTGTGAATATGTTCATTTTTTGGAATTATTGTACATATTCACAACCTTTAGTTGTTTTAGGAGAAACATGTTAATCATGGCATTGGAGAATTTAAAGAGGAGAGGGCACAATGGCTAAGCTTTACCCGTATATTTTTTCAAATGATGCTAGGAAACAAGCGGAATTTTATGTCCATGCCTTAAAAGGTGAAATTATTAATGTTCAGACTTATTCTGATGCACCTAATGCAGCAGCTGAAGAAATAAAAGATAAAGTTATGCACCTTGTTTTTCAGGTAGCGGGCATTCACTTTTTTATGGCTGATTCTGTGATGGAACCTGTTCAGAGTGGGAACCAAATGGATTTAACACTTGAATTTGAAACAGAAGAAGCAGCAAGAAATGCATTTGAAAATCTCTCTAATGAAGGGAATGTCCTCATGCCATTTGAGAAAATGTTCTGGGGGTCCATGTTTGGGCGTTTAGAAGACTCATTTGGTGTTCGTTGGCAAATTACTACTAAGATGGATAATTAAGAATTGCCACGTTTTTTATTGATCGTAAGCGTGGTAAAAGAATACAGACTATATTCAGAACCGTAATGTAGATATTGAATCACTTTATCTATAGGGAATATAGTCTGTTTTGTATGTAAAAAACATGATTACAGTATTGCTTTTCTCATAAAATTTAAAATGCCTTCAATAATTTGTTCTTCATCTTTTAGCCCATCATCCCCTAAAAATATCTTCATGCGTTCCTTGTAATAATCCGAAGTATGAGAGAATTGAAACATGATGATCAGGTTATCAATACAGAAAGAAACTAGCCTATCATCTATATTAGGGTCAATCAGGTTATTTTCCTTTGCTTTTTGAATCACTTTTAAGTAAGTATCTGCAGTTATAGTTTCTAGCTTATAGGATAACTTGTATGAAAGACTGGAGAGTCCTTGAGTGGTAATATCAAGATAGATTTGGTTAAGTTGCGGATAATTAATGGCGTAGTCTCGTGAAGCTCTAAGAAGTTGCTCTAGTACCTGGAAGATATCCCCCTCATGTGTATTAATATGACTTAATGCCTTTTCAAGGAGATGGGAACCTTTATCAACAATGGTTAGAAATAGATCTTCCTTAGAATCGAAGTAGCTATATAGGGAACCAATACTGATGCCTGCTTTTTTTGCAATGACATTAATATTTGTAGCATTATAACCATTTGCAGCAAATTCTGTGATGGCAACATCATAGAATTTCTGCCTTCTTTCATTAGAAGTATTTTCGAATGCAGTTTTATAAAATTTAATTTTAGGATGTTGTTCATGTACTTTGTTTTGTTCCATAGGAACCTCCAGAGTTTAATTTCATCAATTTTACCAAATAAATCTAATATGGACAATGTGGTGATCAGCTAAGGGAGTCTTGATGACCATCCTCCAAGTAATACTTTTTATATTTACCTTTTGCCATCATTTTGCCGGCGATATTACCTACAAGACGAATAATAGTATAATTTGCTTTTAAATCGATAAGTTCTATAAGATTACCGTCAGGATCTTTTAAGAATACCCAGTCCGTCCCAGCAGTGGTTTGTGGTTCTGAAAAGAAATGAATACCTCTAGATTTTAGGTGTTGATACCACTTATGGACATTTTTCACATCTAATGTGATATGTGTAGCCCCTATTTTATTCCAAATAATATGTTCTGTAGGTAAGGTATTGGAGAATTCAAAAATCTCAATAATACCGCTTTTTGGTCCTCTTAAAAAACCAAGACGTATAGTGGTATCATGTAAATGATATAAGGGGTAGAGTTTGTCAACCTGTTTTTTGTCTAAGGTTTGTTCACTAATTAGTTTGAAACCGAAAAAATCAGAATACCATTTTACTGCTTGTTCAAAATTAGATACAGTCAATCCAACATGACTAATGGACTTTATTTTCATTCTAACACCTCATTTTATAATGATGAAGGAAGACTCCTAATTTTTTAAAAGAGGGAGGTCTTCGTTTATTTTGCGAAAGAACCAACAAGGAGCATATACTCTCCTAATTGTGCTCCGTATTCTGGAGCGCCTTCCATCATAAGTTTGCCAGAAGCTGTAGATTCAATCATATCGTCTGTTTCAAGCAAAATCCCAAGGGCAGAATCTACATTGTCAAATCGCATAGAAAAAAATGGTTTTGAACGTCTATAAACCCCTCTTGCTGCTTTCGATTTACCTGCTTTAACTCTTATATAAGCAGAAAGTTCAGGTTTGTCATTCACAGTCCAAGCATAAACGCGATCTGGACTTTTTTTAACCCAACTTGAAACTTTAGGATGACCTGTTTTATTTAATTGGCTAATGCCAGAGGAAAGTAAATAAAATAGAAGTTTAACAAGTAATTCTTTATCCTCTTTTTTTGCAGGTGCCTTTATTGCACCTAATAATTTAGCCATAGTCATAAGTGCCGAGAGTGTACTTATAAGAAGTCCAAGATGATACCAACCTTTAATCTTTGGTAATTTTTTGCTTTTTCCAGCAAAGAAGTTATTTAGTGCAGGAATGCTTTTAAATTCAAGCTCTATGTTTGGGTTTTCTATGATCCCTTTTACAACAGTGAAGCTACCATCTTTAATAATATAATGGGTACCTACTTTTCCATCAGAATCTAGGGCACTGATTTGAACACGACCATTTTTACCTTTAAACTTTTTGGATAGATTTTCTCTGCTCTCGATAATGACTTTAACTAAAGGAAGTACAGAGTTTAAAAATATTTTATTAGTATAAAGTTCTTCGCTAGTGATCATAACTTATACCTCATCTTCCCAGTCATCATCTTCTTCGAAATCTCTACCCATTAATTCACGAACATTTTCTAAAATACCATTGGTATCTATTTTATAATGTGCCATTAAATCTTCATGAAGACCAATGATGGAGAATTCATCTGGAATTCCAAGTTTAATAAAGGCGCAACCCTTACCACTTTCTGCAATAACTTCAGAAACAGCACTTCCAAGGCCACCAATTACATTATGATCTTCAACAGTAATTAGTCTTCTTGTCTCATGTACTGCCTTTAGGATAGCATCACGATCTATAGGTTTTAGGGTATGCATATCAAGAACTCTTGCTTTAATGCCATCCACGGAATCTAGTATCTTGGCTGCTTCCACTGCTTGATAAACACAAGATCCACAAGCAATAATGGTTAAATCTGTACCATCCCTCAGTTCAACAGCTTTACCAAGTTCAAAAGAATAGTCAGGTGAATCATATAATTTCTGGTCAAACCCACGGTTTATACGGATATAAATAGGTCCATCGGTTTCATAGGCCGCTAAAATGGCATTGGCTGTTTCCATACCATCTGCTGGAACAATAACCTTACAGTTTGCCATAGCACGCATAATGGATAAATCCTCTGTACATTGATGTGTTGTACCTGCTTGCCCAAAAGAAAGGCCAGCATGGGTTGCAATCATTTTTACATTAAGATTTTGGTAGCAAATATCAGTATGCACCTGATCAAGTGCTCTCATGGATGTAAAGATGGCAAAAGTAGACACAAATGGGACAAGCCCGGACTTTGCTAAACCAGCAGCTATAGAGAACATATTTTGCTCAGCAATACCTACATTAAAGAAACGGTTAGGGAATTTTTCTTGAAAAAAACCTATTTTAGTTGATTTTGCAAGATCGGCAGTAAGTCCTACAATTTCAGGATGTTTTTCGCCTAATTCACAGAGGACATTTCCGTATACTTCTGAAGTAGAGAGACTTACAGTATCTTGCATTGTATATGTTAAACCACCCATAGTTTAGACTCCTTTCACTCTTTTATTATAGTAATTATTTAAACTTTCTTTACTTTGTTGGATTTTTTCAGAATTAAGCCCTCCATAATGCCATTTATAATTATTTTCCATAAAATCAATACCACAGCCTTTGACTGTATTTGCGATAATGACAACTGGGGCAGATTTTTCTCCAAGAGCAAATTCAATGGCCTCTGATAATTCTTTCATACTATGACCGTTTACCTCTTTGACAATGAAGCCAAAAGCTTTCCATTTATCTGCAAAAGGTTCTAGTTTCATAACTTCTTCAGTAGGTCCATCCATCATACATTTATTTCTATCTACAAAAGTGATAAGGTTGGTTACATTGTAATGTGCTGCACTCATGGCTGCTTCCCAAACAGAACCCTCATTACATTCTCCATCACCTAGTAGACAGTAGGTTGTATAAGATTTGTCATTGATCTTGGCAGCTAGAGCAATTCCAATAGCAATAGATAAACCGTGACCAAGAGAACCTGTTGAGGCATCGAGACCAGGGACTTTTGTAGAATCAAGATGCATACCTAAACTTGACCCGGTATGATTATAGGTCTTTAAAAGTTCTTTATCAAAATAACCTTTGTCTGCCAAAACTGGGGCAAACCCTACACCTACATGTCCTTTACTAAGAACAAAACGATCACGATCTTCCCAGTCAGGATTACTAGGATCAATCTTCATATATTTATAATAGAGAAGTGTGAACATATCCATGGCACTAAGTGCCCCACCAATATGACCACTCCCTGCCCAAACAACGGTATCTACGCATAAGGCGCGAAGTTCATGAGCTTTTTTTTCTAATTTTTTTAATTCTAGTTCATTCATTGTCTATCCTACTCCTTTTTTAAAACAACTCGGGGTGATTTGTTTTTAAAACTTTAAAACTTGCATCTGCAATTTCATGGGTCAGATTAATGTCCTCGTCAGTAAGGGAACAATTAATAAATAAGTTATGATGCCCGGTGAAGAAAACACCTCTTCTAACACATTCTGAAATCCATTCTTGATGAAGCATTAGGGAATCATCATTAGTAATTCTCATATACCACATAGATGAGATGCCTGAAATTTTTAGATTAAAACCATTGTCCTTAGCAATATCTACAAGACCAGTTGTAAGTTTTTCACCTATATTTTGCATTAGTTTTGCACCATTCAATTTTTGCAGTTTGTTAATACATGTTATTCCAGCGGCAAAAGGCATGGCAGACATCCAGTAACTTCCAGTATACATAATGGAAGCTGCTGCATCCCTTAAGGCATCTATACCACACAATGCAGAAAAATTGTAACCGTTTCCAAGAGCTTTGCAAAAACACATTAAATCAGCTTTAAAACCAAAGTAATGGTCAGAACCTTTATGATCTAAACGGAAACCACAACGCACATCATCAATAGCAAGTACAATACCATGATCTGTACAGAGTTTTCTGATTTTGTTCCAATAATCTTTTTCAGGTAATTGACTATCTTCAAATACTGGGTGATGGTAAGGTGTAGCCATAAAACAGGCAATTTCATCAGGGTGTTCCTTAACTAAATTCTCTACTTGCTCATAGTTATTGAAGTCCACGTAAAGGTTATTGGTAACATCTTCTTCAACAATGCCAGCATAACCTAACTTCTGTGTCCATGGGGCAACTCCATGATAACCACCTTTTACTAGAATGGTTTTTTTTCTACCAGTAGCCGCTTTGGCAACCATGAGAGCAAAACCAGTAACATCAGTACCATTTTTAGCAAAAAATGCCCAATCGGCCATTTCAACTGTATCAACTAAGAGTTCAGCGAAATCTATCATAATCGTTGATGGGGTTGAGACACAGTTACCTAATTCTAATTGCTTCATAGCGGCAGCATCTACATCTTCGTCATTATAACCAAGAACATTGGGGCCATATGCGCACATATAGTCTATAAATCTGTTTCCATCCACATCCCAAAAGTAAGAACCTTTTGCTTTATCACAAAAGAAAGGGTATGCGCTGATGGGAATATAACAGCCTTCTGTAGGCCCTAGATGTCCATAAATGCCTGTTGGAATAAATTTTAAAGCCCTTTTAAAATGTTGTTGATTGTTTTCGTATGTATAAGGTTTCATAAAACCGCCCCCACATAAATGTCAACATTAAAAATGTTGCATGACTAACCATTATAAAAAAGCTGGTACCTGACTGAGTAGTTTGTTCATGTTATCAAGCATAGGAATATAACCTTTCATTTTGATTTTTTCACTTGCAATACAAGTATAAGTATCTATTTTCCCATTCAAAACTAAATTGGTTGTTTCCATATCAGCAAAAGTCATAGATGCACGTGGAGATGAGGCAAGCCCTTTTTTGATTTCTAGATGCCCTTTTGAAGCAATGATATGGATAGAGGGTCCTCCGTTTAAAACAGAGATATTGATAATACCATCAGGAATTCTACTTGCATTGAGTTTTCCTATGGCATCCGTATTCCCGATTTCACCAAGTGCATAAAAAGCAGTATAGGCAGTTAGTATCGTATTGATTTTAAGGTATGAAGGATCTTTTAATCGTTCGTCTGTAGGTGTTAAATAGTAGGTTAATTTCTCAGTTAATTTTGTAAAATCTTTTGTCAGGAAACTAAGTTTTGTAAAACCTTTTAGTGGGATTGGATTAGCAGTACCTTCAATCAATTGATTAAAATGTTTGGGGGATTTGAAATAAAGTTTAATGTTGTTTTTTCCAGTACCTCTTGTAAAGTGACATTTACCACTTTTGAAGGACAGCAGGGCTTTGGGTCCGTTTGTCGCTGAAAATTGGATAGAAAGATTTCTGTTTTGTATAAGATCATACATCGTACGATCTAATTCACATAACTCCTCCATATTTCGAAGTACAGCATAAAGATTGATATTTGCCTTTGTTAGTTCATTGGGCATAAATGTTCCTCCTTTCTTATTTTTATACCGAGCGAGCGCTCACTCTATTTTATACAAAAATAATAATAAATAGAACATGGATGTAATATGTCCCATTTATTAAAAATTAAACGACGTTTTAAGGGTAAAGTAATAATTTTTATTTAGTAGTTGTTATTTAAGAAGTATAAAGTGTAGTAGTGAATTAGATAAGGGTAGATTGTCAATATTAGAATTTACTTTGATAGGTTATAATAGCGAGTGTTTACTTAGTTGATTATCCAAATTTATAAAAAATAAATCATGGTTAAATTTACCTTATGATACTAAGTCTAAGTGGCAAGTATGTACTTGTCAACAAAAAAAAGGGAACTGCTAGTCATTTATAGTTTAATCATCATATTAATCATATTTCTGACGTATTGCGTATCTGTTTTTTCATTTTTTGATTAACTGCGATACTCGGTTGTTTTCTGCTTGATAAAAATACACCGCCTAGCACGAATACTAACCCCACTAATAAACTCCATTTAACCTCTTCACCAAGTAACGTGTATCCCCAAATGATGGCAGTACCAGGTACAAGATAAGTTACCATTGTCGCAAATTCAGCGCTTCCCTTTTGGACTAGATAATAAAAGAGAATGTAAGCAATACCTGAACCAAATACACCTAAACCGATTAACACAGAGATATTTGTCCACGAAACTAAGTGGGATATCGATATTGATTCAACGGATAGAGCAATACTTCCACTACCAAGTGCACCGATGAACAAAGTACAAAAGGTAATCTGATACATGGATAATCCTTTGAGTAATCGTTTAGATAGTTGAGATCCAAATGCATAACAAAGGGTAGCCGCAATCATACAAACAAATCCAAGTATATCTACTGAAATAATATGAACAGGATTGATATCAAGTAGGATAATAATACCTATTAAACCAATTCCGATTCCTAACCATTGCATACGGTTGGTAGCTGCACGAAAAAATATAATACCAACGATAATGGTCCATAATGGTGTTGTCGCATTTAATACAGAAGCCATACTGCTCGATAATCTAGTTTCACTAAATGCAATGAAAGCCCAAGGAATAGCCGTATTGATTGAAGCCATAATCGTTAGCGGGGCCCAAGGCATTTTTCGAAGTTCAAAAGGTTTGCGTAATATGAGCATAATCAGAACAATGGTAACTAAACCGAAGGAAGATCTTAAAAAAGCAATCGACCATGGACCAAAGTCTTCTAGTAATATTTTAATAAAGTAAAAAGATCCACCCCAAATGAGGCTGAGTAATATAAGTACAATAAAGAGTATGCGGGGCATTTCTTTTCCTACTTTCTATAATAAATATATTCACTTTTGTGGATTTATACTAGGAGTCCAGTTTACTAAAAATATACCTATAAAAATAAACAAACCTCCCAAATACACATACCATTGTACTATTTCTCCGAGTATTGCCCATCCTGATAATACACCAAAAAACGGAGCTAAAAAAAGGAAAGCACTAATTTTTCCTGGATCACCTAAACTAAGTAGGTAATACCATGTTGCAAATTGCACAATCGAACCCATAATGGCAAGGTATAATACGATCAAAATTGATTCCGTGTTGAGCATGAACTTGGGAGTTTCAATCGTTATGCTTAAAAGTAAGAGCAATAATCCACCAAATAACATTTGATATGCCGTTAATGCCCATATATCAAAACGAAATCCCCATTTTTTAACCAAAATCGTTGCAATAGCCCAAGAAAGTCCTGCTCCTAAGCCAAATAATGTCCCTGATTTTAACTGCAAATGGAATCCTAGTGTAACAGTCACACCTAAACATCCAATCATAACTCCTATCCATTGGTAGAGTCGATATTTAAGATTAAGAAATAATGTTCCCAAAATCACGACAAGAAGTGGGTTAATAAAAGTTAATATGGAGGATTCTCCTGCTGTAATTGTTCTAAGGCTAAGAAATATACAGCCCATAACAGCAGCAGTTTGGAAAAGTCCAATGGTAAATACTCTACTCCAATTCCTAATCGATGAAGGAAGCCTCTTTTTTTTCACCCATAAAACCATTATAGAACCAGCCAATGTAAAGCGCAATCCAACAAGAAGAAATGGAGATATATAGGTTAACCCCATTTTTCCTATCGCAAAAGAAGATCCCATAAGTGAAGTAGCCAATACAACTAAACATCCATAAACAAAACGATTCATATGATTTCCCCTCGATCAGCCTATTTATTTAAATGTCTAAGTCTATCCTCCCAATTACAATGTAACTTGAGCAAATAAACATCATTTAGGTATCTTATCATGATTATAGTTAGACCATGATCGAAGTATGAAAGTTATTATATTCTAATTCTGAATAGATTCCTCATCAGAGATTTCCTCCACTTTTATGGGTTACTTTAAACAATGTACCCTTCCGATAATACTCAGCTAATGTATTCTGATTTGTTAAAAAAACACCGAACAACACCATAAATGATCCGATGATGGATAACGTTTGGATTTTTTCCCCCAAGAATAGGGTTCCAAGTACCATGGCAATAATCGGAGAAACATATAACCATGTATTCGGGAATACAGGATTGGTTTTACCTACTAACCAGTAATACAATCCGTGTCCCATAATGGATCCGAAGATCACGAGATAAAGTAATGAGAATTGAACCGATATATCCGTCAGCGCAGTTAATTTTGGTTGCTCCATAAATAGAGAAAAAATCAATAACATGATTCCCCCAAACAACATCTGAATGCCATTTAATAAAAAAGGGGAGAACTCAGATTTCAAAGCCATCGTTTTTTTGGAGTAAACTGTTCCAAAACTATAAAATAACGAACTTAAAATAACTGCTATCGAAGCGATAATCCATAAGAAATCCATATCTCCCTTTACCCCTGGGGAGGCGATGAGTATAACACCACCTAAGCTTGCTCCAAGTCCCAGAACCTGTACAGAAGAAAACTTTGATTTCTCATCATATTTATTTAATAATAAAACCATAATAGGTCCAAATGCGGATAAGATAGCGGCTAACCCTGAAGGGATATATTGTTCCGCCCAATATAAAGTGGCAAAGGTTCCAAAGGTGATACAAAACCCAACGATAACCAACTGTTTTATTACTGTTATAGAAGGAAACTTCGCTTTACGGATTTTGAAAAAAAGAATAACGATCAATCCTGCAACAATAAATCTTAAAGATGCAGAAAAAATCGGATCTACACCAGCGTCTATTCCTACTTTTATCGCAAAAAATGTAGTTCCAAAAATAAAACAAATAAATATATAATTTAAAATAACCATATACGTTACCTCCTAATGATGTTCATTTTTCAAAAGAAATATTTACTACATTGAGGTAATAATAAGGTATGATGTGTATAACAGTAAAACACATAATATAACAGATGTATGGAGAGGGTTGAAAATAAATGAAAATTGCATTAAACAAACAAACGGACCATTCACTACCAGAACAAATCTTTCAGTCCATTTCAGATCGCATCCTCTCAGGACTGATGATAGAAGGTGAAAAACTCCCTTCAGTTAGAAAACTGGCCGAACAGTTAGAAGTTAGCTTAGTTACCGTTCAAAAATCGTATGAATTGTTAGAAAAAAAACAGTTAATAGAAAGAAGACAAGGAAAGGGCAGTTACGTCAGAAGAAGTGAACAAAAAACAGTAGAAACGAATCCATACAACTGGCAAAACATGATTGAAGATTTTTTGCCAAGAGCACAGACCTGGATGGAGATGAAATCTTTTTCCCGTGAATATAAATACAACCTATCTTTAGCGAACCTATCTCATGACCTATTACCAGTTTACGAATTAACGGATATGATTACAAAAGTGATTAGAGATGAACCCATGATCCTCACAAAATATAGTCCCGGACCTGGGGATCAAATTTTGAGGGAAGTCGTGAGTGAATATTTGGTTGACGAAGGTTTAGTGGTTCCTGCTGACAAAATTGTCATAACGAGTGGTGCGCAGCAAGGACTTGAGCTTATCGCCAAAACCTTTCTAGGGGAAGGGGATGTCGTATTTGTGGAGGCTCCAACTTATATTGGCATCATAGATATTTTGAAATCCAGGGGTGTGACGATCAAAACGGTTCCGACAAATGAAGAAGGCATGAATTTAAATATTCTTTTACAAATGTGTGAGCAGTTTTCACCTAAGTTTATTTATACAAACCCAACCTTCCAAAATCCAACAGGTACGATTTTAAGTGAAAAGAAACGCAGGAGATTAGTTGACATTGCACAGGCTTTTAATGTCATCATCATGGAAGATGATCCTTGGGGTGAATTAAGATTTGAAGGTTCTATAAAATCTATGAAATCCATGGATGAAAATGGGCATGTCATTTATTTGAAAAGCTTTAGTAAAACTATTTCACCCGGATTTAGAGTGGGCTGTATAATAGCAGATGGAAAAATATTAAACAAATTAAAAGCGTCTAAGAGTGTTTCAGATCTTGGGTCACCCTTATTAAATCAAAGAATTATTGCACGGTTTATTCAATCCTTTAACTTTGGGCAACATTTTAAAAAAATGAACGCTTTACTGCTTTTGAGGAGAAACTTGTTAATTGAGACACTAAATGATTTACAAATTGAGGGGTTAAAATGGACTGTTCCGAGTGGTGGACCCGTTATGTGGATTACTTTCCCCACGCAAGTGAATACGGAACATTTACTCATCGATGCTTTAAAACAAGAACTTTCATTTTTGCCTTCTGCCATGTGTTATCCAAACGAACCGGAGGTAAATCATCTTAGAATTAGTTATGGTAATTTATCCTTAAATACATATAAAGAATCACTGAAATTGTTTAAAGAAGTAGTTAAAAATCATATGGAAAGTTTAAATCCTTTTACAGAAGATACACCTTTGTTTTAAAAAAATAGTAAATAAGTAATATGATTACAATTGGTAGAAAAGATAATATATAAACATATGATTAAAGACCTATTTAACAAGAACAAACAGGATGATATATTGGTACCAATGGAAGTCTGATATTAAATGTCTTTATGAATATATATAAATGAGTGAGATTTTGGGGTTAATATAGATTACAATGAGTAAAAATAAGAACAAAGCAAGTTAGTGTCAAATGAAAAAAAGTAAATTAAGGTGGAGAAATACATGGCTATAAGAGTTGTAACAGATAGCACGTCCTATATCCCAGAAAAAATGCAAAAAAAGTATGATATCACAGTGGTGCCACTAAGTGTATCGTTCCAAGATGAATCATTTAAAGAATTGGATGTAAGTGTAGACTATTTTTATGAAAAGTTATCCAAAAGCAAGGAACTACCTACCTCCTCACAACCATCTGTGAATGATTTATACACTGTTTTTGAAAATTTAGTGAAACAAAATCATGATATCGTCGCGATATTCATTTCCTCAGAAATGAGTGGGACTTATTCTACTGCAGTTTTAGCAAGCAATATGATCTTGGAAAAGTATCCTAAAGCAAGCGTAGAAATCATTGATTCTAGGTCAAACAGCATGCAATTAGGTTTTGCTGCATTAACAGCTGCAAAAGAAGCAATTGTAGGTAAGTGCATAAGAGAAGTGGTTAAAGCGGTGAAGGACAATATTGAAAGAAGTCGATTTATTTTTATCCCAGAAACGTTGGAGTATTTAAAAAAAGGGGGAAGAATAGGTTCAGCCAAAGCCTTGTTAAGTTCCGTTCTTAAAATCAAACCCATTCTAACTGTATTTGATGGAAAAACAAATGTGATCGATAAAATAAGAACAAAAAAACGTGCAATTACGAAAATGACAGATGTATTTTTTGAAAATATAAAAACATTTGGTTTAGGTGATGTCATCGTACACCATATCCAGTGCGAGGAAGAAGCTAAAGAGTTAGCCAATACAATTAAAGAAATCATTGGGAAAAAGGTGCAGATTTGTTCTATTGGTCCAGTTGTAGGTACGCATGTAGGGCCTGGTGCGATTGGAATTGCCTATTACACCCAAAAGGAACTCTTGTTATAAGGTCATGAATAAAGGATGGTTTTGTGAAATGTCATGATTTTTACCATAGACAAACGTTGCAATACAATGGTATAAATGGACTAGCAAAGACTCACATATGAAGGTGGACAAAAAATGACAGTTAAAATTATTACAGATAGCACTTCTTATATTCCTGATTTTTTATTGAATCAATTTGATATCTCTGTCGTATCACAAAATGTTGTGGATGAAGGTCGATGTGAAAGAGAATTAGATATTGATGAAGATAAATTTTATGAGAAATTAGCCAATAGAAATGATTTGCCTAGTTCCTCTCAGCCCTCTGTAGATGAATTTCATGAAGTGTTTGAAGATCACATCAAAAATGGACATGAGATTGTAGGTGTATTTGTTTCTTCAGAAATGAGCGGCACTTATGAAACTGCGCTAATGGTTAAAAATATTATATTAGAGAAATATCCTGAAGCTAAGATTGAATTAATAGATTCAAGAGTGAATATTATGCAGTTGGGATTTGCTACGTTAGCAGCAGCTCGAGCAGCAAAAGCAGGAAAAAAGATTTCTGATATCGTAGAAGCAGTTCAGAGAAATTTAAAAAGAAGTCGTATTCTTTTTGTTCCTGAAACATTGGAATATTTAAAAAGAGGTGGCAGAATAGGTACTGCAAAAGCTTTAATAGGGTCCGTGCTTCAAATCAAACCGATTCTTACAGTGAGAGATGGTAAAACCGGCGTTTTTAGCAACGCCAGAACCAAAAAACGTGCCATTGAAAAAATGGTCAATGAGTTTTATGAAAATATAAAAGAACATGGTTTAGGTGACGTTATTATTCATCATATTCATTGTGAAAAACAAGCCAAATCCATTGCAGATAAAATAGGAGAAAAAATTGATAAAGCCGTAGGATTAGCTCCCATCGGTCCAGTAGCTGGTTTACATGTAGGACCAGGAACGATTGGAATTGCTTATTACACCAAAGAAGAATTGAAGTAAATAGTTAAAGCTATTCTCAAATTAGTAAAACACCTCTAAAGTCGTTAAAGAAAGCGACAATTTGGAAGGTGTTTTTTTGTGTAACAATATCATAGTTGTTACATTTAACACTTCTCATTGATAAGTTCAGTATATTTATGGCATTGAACAATGGTTATAACCATTTGAAATAAGATTTACAACGCATTAATTCACATGGTATAATGGTTTAAAATGAAACTTTGTTTCATTTAATGAAACAAAAGGAGGGTGATTTATTATGAATTATAAGTTTTTAAACATTGACCATGTACAATTAGCTGCACCAAAAGATAGCGAGGATCAAGCAAGACAATTTTATAGTGTTATCCTAGGGATGGAGGAAATACCAAAACCAGATAAGTTAATAGGTAGAGGAGGCGTATGGTTCCAATGTGGTATTCAACAAGTTCATATTGGAATTCAAGAAGACTTTCAACCTGCTAAAAAAGCACACCCTGCTTTTGAAGTGAAGCACGTTCTAGAACTAGGAGAAGATCTGAACAAACATGGTTTAGAAGTGAAAGAAGATGATGTGATAGAAGGGGTTAAACGTTTTTTTGTAAATGATCCTTTTGGTAATCGATTAGAGTTTCTGGAGAGGAACTAAACATGAATCAGTCCCTCATATCAATCCATGCTTTTCTAAAATCATCATACCCTAATGCCTCAAATTCAGTATCTTGTATCGTATGGTTAAAGGTTCGGTGAATATGAGGGTGGTATAAATAGAGAATCAGATGCTGCTCTCTTAAATATTGTTCTATTTGATCCATCCAATATTCTCTCTTATGATGTTCAGGTTCATATTTCATTTTTGATAAACAATCTTCAATATAAATTAAATGCTTTTTACTTATAAACCTTTGAAATAAATTGGTTTTGTTATAAAGTGCTTCTATGAAAGATAAATGATAATCATAAGAAGAAACTTCACTTGCAAAAAGTAGATCTGCTTTTTGATCCAATAAAGGTGAATAAAAATCATCCATCTCAAACACTTTACATTGTAATTGAATACCTTCAGTGGCAGCTTCCTTCACAAACCATTCTGCTTTTTCTGCATCTATATTTTTCGTGTATACGGTGAGTGTCTCTCCTTGATATCCTGATTGTTCCACTAATGATTTTACATGCCCTCTGTTTTTTGATTCAGTTTGTATTGAATTCCATGGGAAGTAACTTGATGCTTCTACTAAATGGTCGTATCCGTTATCTTTCCACATTTTTTTCATATCTAATAAGTGATAAAGTGCAGCTCTAAACGAATGATTGTGTACAATAGAGGGTTTGTTGAAATTAATAGCAAGAAATCGAACCCCATTGAGCTTATCTACTTTGTTAACGGAAGTTTCATCTGATTGTTCCCCTCTAATTTGTATAGTCATAACATCTTTTGTCTCATTGGAAATAAGATAAAATTCAATTTCATCAATAAATGGACGTTCTAAAAAGTACAAATCAAATGCTTCTAGTACAATCACATTATCTGTACGTTTTTTTAACTGAAATGGTCCCGTCCCAATCCATTTGTTTTCATCAAATGGTTCATCCTTAGGTAGAATAGATAGAGAAGTTGCACTTATATAACGTAAAAATAATGGATTTGCTTGTAATAAGTGAAAACGGACGGTATAAGGAGATAAACATTCAATTTTTTCTATGTTCGCAAGCAACCATTGTTTAGAGTAAGGAGATTCTTTTGTACGTTCAAAGGTATATTTTACATCTTCACTATTTAATGTTCGTTGATGATGGAAATGGACACCTTTTCTTAAATGAAATGTCCAAGTTTTATTGTCATCCTCTACATTCCAATGATGTGCTAAATGAGGTTGAATGGTTTCTGATTTTTGATCAAACGTAACGAGAGTGCTTCCTAAATGTCGTATTAAATATTCTTCAAAGTTAATAGAGCATTGGAGTGGATCTAATGTTACTATTCTTTTTAACATCATCAGTCGAAGTACATCTTTTGAATGATTGGACTGATAACCAAACTTTTTTTGTATTTCTTTTGTCAAATCTAGCACCCATGATTTTGGGATAGGTAGTTGTAATAATTGAAAAGCATCCTCTAAATGATCACGTTTGATGTTTTCGTTTATGATCATCTTTATTTCTTCTTGAAGAGGTTTTGTAAAAATAAGTTGAGATGGGTTCCCTCTTCCTTTTCCAGGTTTATATTCGTATTTTCCTTCCGTTTCAAATTTTCTTACTTTTATTTTTGCGTTTTTTTTGTTGCAAAACCATATCTCCTCTAGTTCTTTCAACTTAAATGAAGCCGTATTGTTGATTTCTCTAGTATAAAAAAGAGCTCTCATTTGAAAATAGTCTAGATCTTTCATTCCGTATATATTCCTCCTATAAATAAAGGGGTTGTAATTGATTTAATTATACCCTTTTTAACCTCTTTTGTGTATTGCATAATGATGCATAACAATTCCATGCAATTTTTATTTTAAACATCAAGAAGTAACACATAGAGAAGAAGGAGGAGTACAAATGAGATTTAAAGACTTTCATATTAATATTAAGATTAGGATTATAGAGACTTTTATTAGTAAATTTATAGGAAGTATGATCTTTCCTTTTATGGCTATTTATTTATCGAGTTATTATGGAGTGAAAACGGCAGGGATTTTACTATTATTAAATGTATTGATGGGGATTGTAATCAACTTCTTTGGAGGATATTTTTCTGATAATTATGGGAGGAAGAAGCTGATCCTTTATGCAGAAATAGGTCGATTTATTGCATTTTTAATCATGATGTTATCTAATTCACCTTGGTTCGAATCCGTTTTTATCACGTTTTTAATGATGACTTTAAACACGATATTTATGGGGTTGTCAGGTCCTGCTAATCAAGCGATGTTAATAGATGTAAGTAAACCAGAGCAAAGGAGAGTCATGTATTCCATCACATATTGGGCAAATAATCTATCGATAGCGTTTGGTGCAATACTAGGTGCTCTATTTTTTGAACATTATTTATTCGAGTTGTTAATCGGACTCTCCGTGGGTGCTTTAGCAGTTGTCATCCTAGTGTTGTTTTTTATTGAAGAAAGTTACTTTCCTGTAAAAAAAGAAAATGCTTCATCCCATGTGACAGAAATGTTGAAAACCTATAGTTTCGTATTTAAAGATAAATTGTTTGTTCTATTTATGACCGCGGGTGTATTCATATTATCTATGGAAATTCAATTACCCAACTATATTGGCATTCGACTAAGTGAAGAAATGCTAACTCAGACCTTTTTGTTTTGGGAATTAGATGGTGTGAATATGGTGGGTTTTCTACTGACTGAGAACACAATTCTAGTCGTATTATTTCTTTTATTTACAACAAGTTTATTCAAACGATATTCAGATAAAAGTGTGCTTCTGTTAGGTTCTATCCTTTTTGTTATTGGATATGGTGTTGTATCTTATACGAATAACATTTGGTTTTTACTTGTTTTTATTGCCGTTGCCACATTAGGAGAGGTGGTTAAGTTACCTGTGCTTCATTCCTATATGGCATCCATTCCACCTGAACATGCGAGAAGCTCTTATATGGCAGTTAATAATATGACGCTGAATCTTGCTCAAATCATTACCTCCATTTCTGTCACGATAAGTGCATATTTATCCACATGGATGATGAGTATCTTTATTATAAGTATCGGTTTCATTGGCGTAGCCATCTATCATTTTATTTTTGCAGAACTTCAGGCGAGAGTGGAGAAGGAGGAGAAAGTGAGTTCAGCTAAAAGACAGAAACTAGCTTCATAAGGATTGCATACGAGATAAATCTATTGTGTTGTTTTTGAACATTATATTTTTAAAGAGCGCAGTGTAATTTTTAATCAAAATATGAGATAGTAGAAGAACAATATACAGGATGGTATACATTATTAATTTGGAACAAGGAATGATTATAGAATGAGCATACTCGCAGTCGAGCATTTACTAAAAACGTATGGAGAAAAAGTATTATTTGATGATATTTCTTTTACTATTTCTGAAAAACAAAAAATAGGTTTAATTGGTGTCAATGGAACGGGTAAATCCACCTTATTAAAAGTGATTGCTGGATTGGATTCAGTTGAAAAAGGGGATATTATTCATGCAAATCAGTTTCAAATTGAATATCTCCCTCAAGATCCTCAGTTTGAAGAAGATTTAACGGTATTAGAGCAAATTTATTATGGTCATTCCTCCATTATGATCACATTAAGAGAATATGAATTAGCATTAATGGAACTTGAAAATGATCCGAACGATGACAAAAAACAGGAAACCCTTTTCAAAAAACAACAGAAGATGGATCAAGAGGACGCATGGGAAGCAAATACTACGGCAAAAACCGTATTAACTAGATTAGGCATTACAAACTTTACTGACCAGGTGAAAAACTTATCTGGTGGGCAACGGAAAAAAGTCGCCATTGCTAAGGCGCTTATTCAACCTGCAGATTTACTCATTTTAGATGAACCGACAAACCATTTGGACAATGACACAATCGAGTGGTTAGAAGGTTATTTGTCAAAATATCAAGGGGCACTCATCCTTGTTACACATGATCGTTACTTTTTAAATCGTGTGACAAATCGTATGTTTGAATTGGATCACGGTAAACTTTATGCCTATGAAGGCAATTACGAAACTTTTTTAGAGAAAAAATCAGAGAGAGAAGAACAAGCGATCATCGATGAAAGCAAACGTAAAAATCTATTAAGAAAAGAACTAGCATGGTTGCGCCGTGGAGCTAAAGCAAGAACCACTAAACAAAAGGCACGTATTCAAAGGGTACATGAACTTCAAAATAAAAAAACAATTACGAAAGAGGATAGTCTGGATATCTCGATTGGATCGAACCGACTTGGGAAAAAGGTGTTTGAGATTGAAGGGATGTCCAAATCCATAGATAAGAAGAAACTTATAGATGATTTCAATTATTTAGTTGTATCCGATGAACGTTTAGGCATTATTGGACCCAATGGCAGTGGGAAATCCACCTTATTAAATATATTAGCAGGCAAAATTAAACCGGATACAGGAAACATGGAGATCGGTGAAACGGTAAAAATCGGTTATTATACGCAAAATAACGAAGAGTTGGATGGAAGCTTAAGAGTGGTTGAATATATTAAACAAAAAGCAGAGGTTGTAAAAACAGCCGATGGCTCAACGATTACAGCAGAGCAGATGTTAGAGCGGTTTTTATTCCCTAGAAGCATTCAATGGACATATATACGAAAATTGTCTGGAGGAGAACGTCGTCGTTTATATTTGTTATCCATATTAATGTCTGAACCGAATGTTTTATTGCTGGATGAGCCTACAAACGATCTAGATATTCAAACGTTAACTATACTAGAGGATTATTTAGAAGTATTTACTGGCGTTGTCATTAGCGTTTCACATGATAGATACTACTTAGATAGAGTAGTGGATCAGCTCATTTGTTTTGAAGGGAACGGAGTTATTACACGTTTCCAAGGAAATTACACAGAATATATGGAAATGAAAAGTGCTGAAAAAGAAAAACCAGCAATAGTAAAACAAAACGAAGAAGATGCCTCAAAGCAGGCCAATAAAAAAGAACGACGTAAAAAGTTGTCTTACAAAGAACAGATAGAGTGGGAAGAAATTGAAGATAAAATCACCAATATAGAGCAGCGAATTTCAGAAATTGAAGCAGAAATCGTAGAAGCGGGTAGTGACTCTGAAAAAGTAAGTGAACTTTATGAAGAACAGCAAAGAACGGAACAGTTACTAGAGCAAACGATGGAGCGATGGGAAGAGTTGTCTTTAATGATCGAAGAAATAGAACAAGGTTAAACAAATGATGTGGAGGGCTGGGGAGCCAGCCCATTTATGATAATTTAATAAAAAGCAACTTTTTAATTCCAACGCTGGTGCTGGGATACTCAAGGTATTTGAACTCAAAGAGCTTGGGTTTTGCAATCAGCAATAATAGGTAGCTGAACCTTGAAGCAATTCATCTCGTTTTCAACTGAAACTAAACAATTACCCTTATGCAGCTTTAAGATACTTTTTACAATAGGAAGTCCTAAGCCGTTACCAGGACGAGTACTATCGACCTGATGAAAGCTGTTCCATATCATGTCCATCTGTTTTTGATTCAATAGGTTGCCTGTATTAGCAATTGAAAAAACAACATGATTTCCATCATGGTTTGTCTTAATGAGAATCAACCCTTCACGATCAGAGTATTTAAGCGCATTAGATAAAAGATTGACTACTACTTGTTCTAATCTCCTTTGGTCCGCATGAATCATAGGGATTTCGGTAAAATCCATTTGAATGGAAAGTCCTTTTTCATCTGCTTTCACTTTGTATCGCTCATGTATATCACTGATTAGATCATTCAAATCAACTTGACCATATGTTAATTTAAACACGGCTGACTCGTAGCTCGATAAATCGAGCAAGTCTTTAAGGAGTTTTCCAAGTCGATCAGCCTCTTCAACAATAATCTTCTGGTAGTATTTTTTATCGTTCTCTGTTTTTGGGATGTCATGAAGGAGTCCATCCGCATACCCCTGAATCATACTCAGAGGATTCTTCAGTTCATGAGACACATCTGAAACAAACTGCCTGCGCATTTGCTCCAGGCTTCGTTCTTTTTTCAGCTCAAAATTTAGTCTTTCATTGGAGACTTTAAGATCATCTATGACCTCTTCCAGCCTACTCGAGAGGATGTTGATATTACTAGATAGCTGTCCAATCTCATCATTGCTTTTGACTACAATTGGATCGGAAAAATCTAACTCACCCATCTTTTTTGTTTTGGCACTCAGGTTTTTTGCTTTTTGTCCTATTAAATTCGATATTTTCCAGATCATTATTATACCCAACACAAATACCAAAGTGGCTGCACTGTATAAAAATCTCATTGTCACTGAGACCGTTTCAAATGCTTCTTTGCCTTTATAAATCTGTATAATTAAATCACCGTTGTCTAAAACCTTTAAGTGATAAATGGTCTTGTACATACCTTTACCCATTATTTCAGCACCTTTGAGCACCTTATCCGGACCCTCTTTGAGCTGTTTTATTAAAATGGGCGCCTCTTTCAAAAACATATCAATAAACTTTTTTGGCGGCTGTTGTACACCATTTGATTGTCCAGATTGAGGAGCTGAAGGTGGTTCTAATCGAGCACCAGGATGCAGAGTTGGATTTATTGTTTCCTCATCGAAAACAAGATACAAACTTTCGCTTCGAATGTCATTGATCCAGTAATAGTCTGGATTTACACGGAGCTTCTCATTCAATTCCTTAGCAGTATTCTCCATATTTCGATGTGCATTCCATATAATATACGATTCCATAAAATATGTATTGATAAACAACAGGGTTCCTAACAGTATAAAGAACACCAATGAAAATATCAAAGTCATTTTGATGCCCAAATTACAAATATTACACCACCTTAAACTGATAACCTACACCCCGCTTTGTTAATATCCATTTCGCATATTCTCCTAATTTCACTCTTAGTGTTTTAACATGCGTATCTACTGTGCGTGGATCGCCGTAATAGTCATAACCCCAAACAATATCAAGAATTCTGTTTCTATCAAGAACAAGTTCATTGTTCTTTATAAAATACTCGAGAAGCTCATACTCGATTTTGGTTAAATTAATAGAGGTTTCCAAAATTTTCACTTCACGTTTTGAAAAGTCCATCTTAAAATTTCCGACTTCAAATAGTGTTTGTTTTGATGCTCTTCTACGTCTGAGTGCTGTATTCACGCGAGCAATCAAAATATCATATCGAAACGGTTTTGTTATGTAGTCATCCGCACCAAAATTCAAACCTTTAATTTCATCATAAGACTCATCCAGTGCAGTCAAAAACAGAACAGGTACATTCGTTAGCTTTTTAATCTTCTCTATTGCTTCAAACCCCGTCATCTTTGGCATTCTAACATCAAGTAAAATCAAGTCCAGATCTGGATTGACCATCACTTTATCAATGCAATCCAATCCGTCCTTGCTTTCTAAAACTTCATAACCTTCTGCTCTCAAGTAGTCTCCAATCACTTTTCGAATATGATATTCATCATCAACAACAAGGACTTTCATACGCTAACCTCCATGAAAAACTTAGCCAAATGGTTTTCTTTTCAAGTTCCATTCTTTTTTTATCTGAAAATTTCAAATATTTTCGATATGTGCTTCTAAATTTACGTATTTTTTAACAAATTGAATGGCCTTAATGATAAATTTAAATGCTTCATCATCCATTGTAAAATGAAAATAAACACGTGTCCAACCTGGTTTCATGGTATTAATTTCCTTACGTAGTGCATTAGTGAACTTCTCCATCTTATCAGGCTCAATTTTCAGAAGTTTGATACCATAAGGTTCAGCACAAGTACAACCCGACTATGATTGTATCCCAAATAGATCGTTCAGTAAGGCTGAGACAAATCTCTGATGTAAATATCCATTTCTGTATCTGATATTAAATGTTAAAATCGACAATCTGCGTTTTGGATTTCCAAGGATTTGGATGTTTCGCTCAGGTCTCAGAACTTCAATGGCTTGTGCAATACGGCGCTGATCAATCTTCTCGATATGCATTACCTCCAAAGTATCCTTTAAATCAAGAGCCATAGCAGCTCTCACCATTTGCATAATATCTGGAGTCCCCGCATCTTCTCTGACTTCAATATCTATAAGATACTTGTGGTAACATTCTACTGCATACCCACCCTAAGGGTATTGAGCTATCTCTCCGACAGGTACTTTTTTCCAAGGGAATCACTTCACAGTGTCTTCACATAACATCCCTAATATTTGTTTAATGAATGAAGTATTAGATGTAGATTAAAAGGAGTTCAGAATATGGACGTGAATTATCTTAGAAATCAAACCATAGGTTATGGAAGCGTTATGAATAGTCAGTATGGCAAACGGTTGATTACATACGCTGATTATACGGCTTCTGGAAACAGGGAAAGTTACGACTCTTGTAAAAAAAACCAGTTGACAGTATGTAAGTTATAAAGTACATTCTAACTTAAGGATCACGCCTTTGTATTATAAAATCAGTCTATCAGGAGGTACAATGTATTATGAAAATGACGCAGATTTAAACGGTTATTATCAGGAAAAACAATCGCAGTAACCAGATATGGAAGTCAAGGGCATGCACAGGCTCAAAATCTTAGAGATAGTGGTGTATAAATAAGTAGGTTCAAAACGTCGTGAAAATGATGCTTTAAGTCCATGGTAGTCTCGTATAGCTATTTTACTACCTCAATGTAAGTTTGATACTTCATACATAAATATTAAAAGAAGTGATCATTGCTGTTGGAGACAACTTATATGGTCAGACGAATGTTCAGATAAGTTACTAATAAATGGATTTTCAAAAAAAGAGATAAGTAAAAAGTGAGAGTGACTTAACATGATTGATATAAATTGTAATTTTTTATCACTTATGGATTATAGCTCTAAGGAGTGGTTTTGGAAATTAAAAACATTAAAGGAAGCAGAACAGAAAGGGATTACACATATTGTTGCAAATTCTCATTTTAATAAAGAAAACCACTTAAGTAGAAAAGAATATATTTTAGAAATGGTATCTGAATTAAATGAAAACTTAAAAGAAGAGAAAATGAACATAAATATATTGGCAGGTCATCAAGTTTTAATATATGAAGATATAGTTGAAGATTATAAAAAAAATGTAATTCTCTCTTTAAATAATGAGCATCAATATATTTTTATTTCCTTGCCTCCAATCTGTATTCCTCCTTATACAAAACGAGTTATATATGAATTTCAGTTGATAGGATTAAAACCCATAATTGTTAATCCTGAACGAAATCCAGCCATTGTTAAAAATCCAAATTTATTATATCAACTTGTATGGAATGGAGCTTTAACTCAAGTAGGATCATCGAGTATAACAGGTGCATTTGGTAAAAAAACACAAAAATTTGCACTACAACTCATTGCTGGGCAATTAACTCACTTTGTTTCGACGGATGAAGGTGAGTATGATGACTTAATGCTATCTTATGAGAAGATTCAGCAAGAGTTTGGAGCAAGTACAAGGTATAAAATGCTAGAAAATGCAAAGGAATTAGCAGATAACAAGATGGTTACTGCAGAAGAACCTGTAAAACATAAAAGAAAAAAATGGTGGAACATGAAAATCAGTTTGTGAAAATATGACTAATTTACTATAACCCAGGAGGTTTTATGAATGAGAAAAAATAAATTATATATCATTATGATGATAGTATGTTTCTTGTTAGCGAATGTTTCCATACCCCAAGTACACGCTGAATCAAACACATTGAATTATGTAGCTTTAGGTGATTCTATAGCAGCGGGTTACACACCAGAAGGAGAAATTGACGAAGGTTACTCAGATTTTATTGAGGAATATTTAACTGAAGATGAACCATTGATTACGTATACAAAACAATTTGCAATTCCAGGACTTACAACTTCCGATTTAAATGGTCTAATCCAACAAAATTTATCAACAGAACAATTTCTATCTCTATTTGGGGGAGGATTTCCTGCACCACTAGTTGGAGAAATATCAAATAACATTAGAATTGAAAATTTAACAATACAAGACGCAATTGAAGATGCAGATGTCATCACTTTAACAATCGGAGCGAATGATATATTATCAGAAATACCCTACGATGTAGCAACAGGTACTATTGACATGTCTGGTATTGATATTGATCAAATAACGACAAAGATGGGAGAAGTAGAAGAAAATTTATCTAGTGTGTTGGAGCAAATTTTTGAATTAAATGATGAAGTTCAAGTTTATGTTTCTGGGTATTACTTCCCTTATCCACATTTATATGATCAAATGCTACCAGAAGAAATAATTAATTTGCAGAGCACATTGAATTCATTAAATTCAATAATTCTAGATGCAACAAATGACCATAACGACGCATTCTATGTTTCTTTAGAGGGTGTATTTCCAAATGATCCAATTGAGTATTTACCAAATGAACAAATCCATCCTACAGTCGTAGGTTATGAATTAATTGCTCAACGGTTTATTGACGTGATGGAGGAGCAAGCTAACGGTTTACCTGAACCACCAGAACCAGAAGAAACAACACTTACATTGAATTACGTAGCTTTAGGTGATTCTATAGCAGCGGGTTTCACACCTGAAGGAGAAATTGACGAAGGTTACTCAGATTTTATTGAGGAATATTTAACTGAAGATGAGCCATTGATTACATATACAAAGCAATTTGCAATTCCAGGACTTACAACTTCCGATTTAAATGGTTTAATTGAAAATGATTTATCAACAGAACAATTTCTACTTCTATTTGGGGGAGAATTTCCTGCACCACTAGTTGGAGAAATATCAGAAAACATTAGTATCGAAAATTTAACAATACAAGACGCAATTGAAGAAGCAGACGTTATTACTTTAACCATCGGAGCGAATGATATCTTATCAGAAATACCTTACGATGCAGGAACAGGTACTATTGACATGTCTGGTATTGACAGTGAACAACTAACGACAAAGATGGGAGAAGTAGAAGAAAATTTATCTAGTGTGTTGGAGCAAATCTTTGCATTAAATGATGAAGTTCAAGTATATGTTTCTGGGTACTACTTCCCTTACCCACATTTAATTGATCAGGTGCCACAAGCACAATTAGATATTTTGTTGGGTACATTGGGTTCATTAAATTCAATAATTATAGATGCAACAAATGATCATAACGACGCATTCTATGTTTCTTTAGACGCAGTATTTCCAAATGATCCATTTCTATATTTATTACCAGGCGAAATCCATCCTACAGAGGCAGGTTATCAATTAATTGCTGATCGATTTATTGAAGTAATGGAGGAGCAAGCTAACGGTTTACCAGAACCACCAGAAGAAACAACATTGAATTACATAGCTTTAGGTGATTCTATAGCAGCGGGTTTCACACCAACTAGAACCATTGACAAAGGATACACAGATTTTATAGAGGAATATTTAACTGAAGATGAACCATTGATTACGTATACAAAACAATTTGCAATTCCAGGACTTACAACTTCCGATTTAAATGGTTTAATTGAAAATGATTTATCAACAGAACAATTTCTACTTCTATTTGGGGGAGAATTTCCTGCACCACTAGTTGGAGAAATATCAGAAAACATTAGTATCGAAAATTTAACAATACAAGACGCAATTGAAGAAGCAGACGTTATTACTTTAACCATCGGAGCGAATGATATCTTATCAGAAATACCTTACGATGCAGGAACAGGTACTATTGACATGTCTGGTATTGACAGTGAACAACTAACGACAAAGATGGGAGAAGTAGAAGAAAATTTATCTAGTGTGTTGGAGCAAATCTTTGCATTAAATGATGAAGTTCAAGTATATGTTTCTGGGTACTACTTCCCTTACCCACATTTAATTGATCAGGTGCCACAAGCACAATTAGATATTTTGTTGGGTACATTGGGTTCATTAAATTCAATAATTATAGATGCAACAAATGATCATAACGACGCATTCTATGTTTCTTTAGACGCAGTATTTCCAAATGATCCATTTCTATATTTATTACCAGGCGAAATCCATCCTACAGAAGCAGGTTATCAATTAATTGCTGATCGATTTATTAACGTGATGGAGGAGCAAGCTGAGAATTCACAGGAAATGAATGAACCAGAAGAAACAACGGAAAGTAGAAATACATCTTCTACTAATTCAAATCGTGGCAATGAAACAGAAAATGATCCTGAAGTTGTTGAACCTGAAGTAGTTGAACCTGAACTTGATCCTGAAACTACAGAAATAACAACAGAACAAAAATTTGAAACATTAAAAACTATAGGCATCTTTAGCGGTTATGAGGATGGTCAGCCTCATTTAGAAGATGTGATGACAAGAGAACAAGCAGCTAAAATTATTGCATTATTATTAGGGTTGAATATAGAAGATGCAGATTCATTAGATGAGTCCCAATATAGTGATGTTGAACAAGAACGATGGTCCTACAAATATATAGCAGCAGCAACTAAAGCAGGAATTATGAATGGTGTAGGAGACAATAAATTTGATTCTACTGGAAATGTCACCATGGAACAGTTTATTAAGATATTGGTAGAAGGATATGCATTTGTGAGTGGTATAGAAATAGCTGCAAATGAAAACTTAGAAGTCGAAAATGCAAGTGGCTGGGCAAAGAAATATGTAGTCGCAGCGATTCAATTGGGACTGATGGAGGAACAAGCGGATTATACATTGCCAGCATCCCGTGCATTACTAGTTGAAGGGGCATACACAATATTTCAAACCCTGTATGAGGAGTAAACCCACCATGTTTTGAATCCAAATACATGGAAAAGTAAGAAATTCAGCTTTTAATAATGTGAAAAAAGGGTCTAGTACATCATAATGTGCTAGACCCTTTATGTTATTGTCCATCTATTATAAACTATCCCAACTTATCCATCTTCCATTTCAAATTACGGAAATTACTATTCAAAATTGGATCTTTATATTGAAAAATTAGATTCTGTCTATTTAATTTGAATTGAAAATTCAATCATAGTAAAAAGGGTCTGGTAAAAAGCATTGACTAGGCTCTTTATTGTTCTCTTTATTAGGTTTATAATGATGATTAAGGATAATATTAGGAGAGATAAAATGAGCAGTACAAAAGAAAAGATAATTCAAGCAAGTCTTGAACTATTTTCAGAGTATGGGCATAAAGTGACAACAGTAAAAATGATTGCTAAAAAAATAGATGTGAATGAACTGACCATATATCGTCATTTTGGATCTAAAGAAAAAATTATTGAAGAAATAATTTATGCTATTCCAAGATTTGAGCCCCATCTTGTTGATTTTTTCATAAATCAAGTCGTTTATGATTTAGAGACAGATTTGCGCAATTTTGCAAAATTAATCATAGAAATAAGTCAAAATAACTATATCTTTTTGAAGTTATTAATTAATAATTTAGATTTAAAAGAAAAAAGCTATATGAATAAAAATGATAGAAACAGGGTAAAGGAAGAACTTCATCATTACTTTAAGCAAATGGAAACGATGGGGAAAGTAATATCTTTAGATATAGATTCTTTAAATTTATTGCTTTATTCCACTGTGGAAGGAGCATTTCTTCTTATAGATAAATTTGGGCATTCTGAAATTCATGATATAAATTGGGACTTGTATATTGAATCATGGGTCAATTTGTTCGTAAGAGGTTTAGAGGTTAGATGAACCGTCTTTTTAAAAGTGGTCATAGCAAGATTTTAGGAGTGATGAAATGAGCGATACGAAAGAGAAAATACTCAAAGCAAGTCTGGAACTATTTGCAGAACATGGTTATAAAGTCACAACAGTAAAAATGATTGCCGATAAAATTGATGTGAATGAGTTAACCATATATCGTCATTTTGGCTCAAAAGATAAAATTCTTAAGAACATACTTGATGATTTTCCAGTACTAGAACCTCTTATCTTTCATTATTTAAAAAATGAGGTTGCTTTTGATTTAGAGACAGACCTATACAATCTTGCAAAAATAATTTTGAATTTTAATGAAGATCATTATATTTACAAGAAGTTTTTATACAATGTAGAGTTAGATAAAAACACTTTTCTTCCTATAGAGGAAAGAAATAGAGTTCAAGAAGAACTTTATCTTTATTTTATGAATATGAAAAATATGGGAAAAATTGATGATGTAGATATCAAATCACATATATTAATATTTTTTTCAACTTTGGAAGGAGCATTCCTTTTTCTTGAAAAGTTTGGGGAAGTCAAATTTCATGAGGTAAACTGGGATGAATATATTAATACGATGGTTAAAGTTCTTGTAAGAGGTTTAAAGGTCTGATGAAAAAAGATTAAAAGCGTTTTGAAACTTCACCCTATCCTTATAGAAAAATTATTGATTCTTATTTCAAATGAACAACGATTACCGAAATCCTATTATAATGGAGATTTCGGTTTTTTAATTACATTGGTAATTTTTATTTGTCATAATAATGAACTAAAGGTTTCATAAGTTAATAAAAAGGGGGATCTAAGTGTGAATAAAAAAAACGTAAGCATGTTCCATTGGTTTATAAAACATGCATCATGGTCAAAAGTGATTATACTACTCACAGCATCAATGGTTATTTATTTTTTCATGCTTAAGGTCACAATTCCTAAAGTTTCTAAAATGGCAGATGGAATGGAAATATTTGATCTTAAGCTCATTGGTTATGATGTAGACTACGCCATGAGATTATTAGAAGGATTAGGTGAAGAAGGAAGATATGTTTATTTGCTACAACAAATACCTTTAGATTTAATCTTCCCAGGTTTACTTGGATTATCGGGTGCTTTTTTAATAGCACGCATGACCCAAAATCATAAAAAAATGAGTAGAGCTCTAATTATTCCACTCATTGCTGCGGTTTTCGACTATTTAGAAAATGTGTTCGTTGCTTATATGTTACTTAAGTATCCAGATGTGAATGCATTTACAATCAAAAGTTCAAGCTTTTTTACAATTGGAAAAAGCATAACTACATTATTATTCTTTTCATTTGTCATACTATATTTATCGGTCCTACTCATGAATAAACAAACTAAATAAACGATCTGATTATTTTATCTTTTTTATTTGTCCAACAACTTCATCAGTACTCCACACAGCATTTGCTATCATTTTAAAATTAACCAAAGCCGCTTCGTAACCATTTAACCCATCTATACTAGCCCCAGCTGTAGCATCGTAAATGACAGCTACCTCAAATCCATTTTCAAGCAGCTCACGTAAATGTGACTCAATACATAGATTGGCTGACATTCCTGCTAATATTACTTTTGATATGCCATGTTTTCTTAACTGTAAAACTAAATCATTCGATTCAGGACCATAAATTTTATGAGGGCTTAATATACATTTTTCTTAACCCCATCAAATATCTAATTCCATATACTAATAAAAACAATAAATATAATAAATTTTAGTAGAATTGCAATAAATTAAAAGGAAAGTGATCTACCTCCATAGAATTAGGTTAATTATTCCAACTAGATTTGGCAAACAATAGAGTTCATATTTTAGGAGGGATTGTTATGAAAAAGAATAGTATGATTTTGATGTTATGTTTAGTATTAATAGGTTCATTTTTTGGAACAGGTCAATTAGCACAAGCAGTAGGAGAGGGTCCTAACTATAATGGAAATGAAACAATCCAAAATGAACGTCTTCACTCTTATGATGAAATGGTAGATTTCCTTGAAAAAGTGGAAAAAAGGTCTGATGAGATGATCCTTGAAGTATACGGTCAATCGATAAAAGGGAGGGATTTATATTTAGCTAAATTTGGAGAGAATGAGGAGAATCCTACAGTTTTATTCCTCACACAACAGCATGGAAATGAAGCACTTACAACAGAATCAGCACTTGAAGTCATTAAATATTTAACAAATAACAGTAAAGAAGTAAAAACTATTTTAGAAAATGTAAATATTTTAATTGCACCTCGCTTAAATGTGGATGGTGCAGAAGGAGATGTGAATTTTTCATTAGAGGATTACGTATCAGGAACACATACACGTTATAACGCAGATGGATTTGACTTAAATAGAGATCATGTAAATCGAAATCAACTAGAGACTAAAGCACTTCATGAAAATGTGATTCAAAAGTATGAACCAGACTATATGATTGATTTCCATCATCAAGGTACACAAACGACACTAGGAGATACAGATGAATATGTTTCTGGATCGATTTTATACCCTACGAATGAAGGTGTGGATTCTGAAGTGAGAGAACGTTCCAAACAATTAGGAGCAATAGTGTATAATGCGGTTGATGCAAAAGGATATGGTTTATTATCTAAGTATCGTGGAGGAACCGCACCAACGATCAGTCGTAACGGTCTTGCTTTGGAATATGGGATTGCGACACTACTATTTGAAATGAGAGGGATGGCAGATCACTATTATGAACCATATGTTTTAGGTCAAAAAAGTAATGGGTATCTCATTCAACAAGGTGTGACGGCAATGAAAGCGGTACTTGAATCATTTGTAGATGATTCCATCGAAACCGTGGATACTTCTTTTTGGGATACGCTTCCTTTGAGTGGTTCTAAAGGGGAAGAGTATGAGGATGAGCATTAATGGAGAGGCTTCGATGACAGCTTTAAATGGTCACTGATAGGAGTTCTTGGTATTAAAAAAATAGGATGTTTATATTATGATAAAGCGGTGACTGTAATAGTCCCCGCTTTAATTATTTTATAGAAATATCATTTTATCTTAGCACTTTTTTACTTTTACATGCATACAACCCTTAAATTTGTTATTCAGTATGATTTTATGATCTCTTTTAGGTTTATAACGTTGTTCTTGGTTGTTTATTTGTATAGGTACTTGCTGCTTTTCGGGCGAAAATAGACATTTAGACAGATTTATTGGAAATAGTTTCTCTTTAATTTATTGTCACAAATCTTTCTATGACGGTTTCTTTATGATGACTGAGTAAATAGTTATAGTGGAGGATATCCTTTATTGAAAGGAATCATTACTTATTGATTTATAATTCAACTAAAGAAAAGGTGGAAAAAGTGACAACGGAACAACAGTTTAAGCAAATATTTAAAGCCAACTATTCTCTGGTTGTAAATAAAATTAATCAAATTTTAAGTGATCGAGCCATCGCTGAAGACCTTGCTCAGGATGTGTTTATGCAATTATATAACACCAATTGGAATGAAATAGAGAATATACCTGCATGGTTAAGAAAATCAGCAGCCTATGCATCATACAATCATATTCGCTCGGAGAAGAGAGAGTCGGAACGAATCAAAAAAGAATCAACGAGTATACAGGAAACGATCGCTTCCTCAGAAGATCAATTTCTGCATAAGGATGAAGTATCCAATGTACAAGCTATTCTTGAAACGATGGATGATCGAGAACGAAATTTATTATTAATGAAATACTCTGGTTTTAGCTACAAAGAGGTTGCTCATACGCTAGGTATTACTCAGACTTCTATAGGGAAGCTTCTCTCAAGAGCAAGAAATAAATTTAGTGATTTATATGAGCAAAAAAGGGGGGGAGAATGATGGAATGTTGCAACGAGCAATTTTTACAGTCCTATTTAGACAACGAATTAAATGGGGAACAAAGTGAAGAGTTTGAACAACATTTAAACACTTGTGAGAGATGTAAACGTGAGTTAGATGAATTGCATACTTTTAATGAATGGATGGAGGAAAACATAGAGAAGAATACATCTCAAATTAAATTTGAAGAAGAAGAAATTGATGCGGCATGGAATCGTTTTGAAGAGAAATTAGCTGAACAATCACAAATATCAAAACAGGAGAACATTGTTCATGTAGAAAACTATGTTGCGAAAAGGGAAAGAAAATCAACCGCTTTTTATAAAAAATGGGTAGTGGCTGCTTCTTTCATTGTTATTGCTGCAAGCATGTTAGCTATTCCTCAAATCAATTCAGGAGCAAAAGCCTTTTTCTCATATGTACAAGAGAACATATTCAATTACACCCTTGAGTATGATACGGAGTCAAAAGTGATACGGGATGTAGCAGGTAATCTTATCGTTTATTTTGAAGCGGGTCAAATATACGATGCAAAAGATAATCCAATTAGTGTAGAAGAATATAAACGAATCATTGCAAGCTATGGTGGTATGAATATTCCATACAATGAGGATGACTTTACATTATATGACGATGCGCTGATCAGAGGGATAGATATCAAAGGTAAATCTGAAGCAGAGATTCGTAAAGCTGTTGAAGAAGACAGAATGGTTTCATTGATTAATTTTGAAGCGGAGAGCATTGGTATGGAGTTAGAAGGAGAGACCGAGTCAGAGTTAAGGAAAGATTTTAGTGAGAAATTAGAACGCACTGTGAATGAAGCTATTGAAAATGGGATTCAAAACTTGAAGAAAGCTTACCAACTTGATCCTGAAATTTATCACAATATAGGGATAGATTTAACAAATAAAACGGATGAAGAAATAAAAATAGAAATGTATGAATTCCTTGTTAATGGGAGTATAGACATTCCATACTACAATAAAGATGATTTAAAAACTAATATTAAGGTGACTACACCAGCCCGATCGGTAGCAGTACAGTTTTTTGGTAACGATGTTTTACAAGCTGATAGAATCTTAACTGAATCAAAAGAACTAGGTCTTGATATAGATGGGATGATTATATCTGAAATCTCAGATTTAGTTAATCAAACAAAGCACCCATAATGATTTTAAAAGTATGGGTATAATCAAACAAATATTAAAAATAACGATAACATTATTTTTTGAAATGACTAGGGAGTTTAAACCCTAGTCATTTTTCACTCATATTACCATTTATCATTCATAATAGAATAAGTTATGATATGGTTGTCTTACTAATATCGTTATTTTTCCTTTTCAAAGATAAATTGAACTAGATTTTTTTCAAAAGTATTTCATATAGTGTCACAAAAATCTAGCGATCGGTTTCTATACAGTGAACAAACAAAAAACAAAAAACAAAAGGAGAGAAAGAAGATATGAAAGGTAAAAAAATCGTAGCAGTAACAGCATTATCAGCATTAATTGTAGGGGGAGCGTTCTCTTATGCAAATACTTCAAATAACACCATTCAACCACCAGAAGCAGGAATGACAGTACAAGAACAAGTAAAAAAGGTCAATGTCCCACTAGATACTTATAAAGAATATGGATTAGTTTTTGATGTAGACAACAAAGTGATTCATGACATTGGGGGAAATATCATTATCCAATTTAAAGATGGATTGATCTATGATGCCAATGGAGATGAGTTATCTTTTAATCAGTATTCAGACATTAGAAAACAATATCAAGGAGGGCTTACTCTTAATGTCACAGATTCTGATATTGGAATCTTAAAAATTGACGCATACTTAGCTGGAGTGGATCCAGAAGGTAAAACAGACAGTGAGATTATAGAAGAAGTTAGAGCGGTGGAACAGATGAATTTAATAAAATATGATGCAGAAATCATGGGAATAGATATCTCAGACCTGACTGATGAAGAAATAAAAGTTAAGGTAGACCAAGAAAGAGAAGTGTTTATTCAAAATTCAATTAAAGAAGGTATAGAACAATTGAAATTATCCTATCAACTCGATCCTGAAGTATATCAAAGTGTTGGAATCGATTTAACAGATTTATCAGATGAAGATATTAAAACCATGGTTTATGAAATATACGAAAATCCAAGTATAAGTATACCACTTAGTGAAACTGGGAGTCTCAGTGTATGGAAAGCTGAATTTGAAATTATAAAGCAATTTTTTGATTATCGGTGGACAGGTTGGGAAAAAACATTATCTAGAGCAAAAGAATTAGGTGTAGATACTTTTGGTCATTCCATTGGGAAAATTGGAACTATAAGCAATAACATGGAAACAGCAAAAGAATTAGGGTTGGACATTGAAGGAAAAACTAGTGATGAAGTATTTGATATGGTACAGGATTATTATAAAAAGAAACATATGGAGGAAACAGGAAAAACAGAAGGGGAACTTTATAACGAAAGTGTGTAATGAGATCGACAGGTTCATTGGAACACCATTTTTGAAGAAATGAAACAAGCGAAAATAAAATAGCTACCATGAAACTGGAGAAAAAATGCATTTTTTTTCTTCAGTTTCTTTACTTTCTTAAGAATTTCTTTAGTTTTGTTTTATAAACTATTTAATTTTGATCTTTATACTTGTAAGTAGTTCAACATATCTTAACAAAATTAAACGGATTTAAAACTATTTTAACCGGTTTTTGGTTTTTATAAATAGAGCTTGCTTCTAAGCAATGATTAATTTTTGCTTAATGTCACAAAAGTAAATGTTGTGGTTTCTAAATAGTAAAAGACGAAAAATAAAAAGGAGTCTCAAATTGATGAAAAGCAATAAATTCATACAGATCATATTGGTTTCAGCAGTTTTGATAGTAGGGGGTATCTTTATTAAAAAAATAACTGGAGATTTGGAACGTATTTTTGCAATAGAGCTGACCAAACCCAAACTTACTACAAACAATGTAAACTACACCATTCAGAATCAACAACATAACAGCGTAACGAATAGTAATATCGTATTAGATTCCAATGTGTCCAATAATCAAGGTTTTATTAAGAAAGCAGAATCTCAAGCTGATTTCAATCAAATACAGTATAAGGATTTTACATTCGGTCATCCTATAGTTAATCATATTTTATTTAGTGATTCAAACGAGGGGGGGCTTATTTTAACTGATGAAAAAACAAACCGATCCGTAGAAGTTGCTGTAAAAATTTATAAGAAATATTCATTAGCACATTTAATTGAAATGTTATTTGTTATAGATAATCCAACGGGAGAAAAAAATGAGCTGATCGAAGCGACTAAAAAGTATTATTCAGTCATTTATATCGATCCATGGGAAGATTTATATAAAGAAATACATCAACATAATATTGATACAACAGGAAAGACTTTTCTAGAAGTATGGGAAGAAGCACTTAACTATCCAATATATAGTGAAGATCAAGATCTCATTGTTTATAGAGCAGAACAATTTGGAATCAACACACAAGGGAAATCATTTCAAGCAATAAAAGAAGAAGTGATGAAGTATGATGAAACGATGAGATTGGTGGAAGAAAGCAAGGATTTAGCTTTTGATCCTAACTGGTTAATAAAGGAAGTTAAATGGTGGATAAGTAAATAGTATATCTTAATCAAGTTACAATCTGTATTTCTACTGATGATAAAGAAAAAGTGTAAACAAATTTTAGAAACATTCCCAGTTTATACTCCCAACAATAATTTGTTATATTCAAATATTAACGGCAGAGATAAAGAGATATGTCATTTAGTTAATTTATTAGCAATCTTCAATATTGCGTCTTTATAAATAATTTTTAAAAAATTTGAAAAATTAGGTTTTTTTATTTTAAAAATGAATTCATAGTGTATCCTCATTTTTCTATCGTTATCTCTTTCAAAATATTAAAATAACATTAAAATAACTTTAATAAAATATTAAAAAAAAATTAAGATCTTCTTTATATTTAATTATGTCAACCATGATTTTCTACCAATAGTTTCATATATTATATGATTATGGTTGGAAATCGCTTGCATTAGTTAATAATTTAATATCTTGCTAACCATTGATATATTAACGTTTGCTAAGAATATATAGGTGATAGTATATCTGACTAATTTTAATGATGGAAGATTCCTCCTCCAGAATCCCCAAAAACCTATGTTATAGTATAGGTGCAAGAGAAAAAAACAAACCAAAACCAGGAGGAATTTATCATCATGAAAAAAGGAATGTTTCTATCTATTGCAGCTGCTACAGCACTATTTGTTTCTTCATTAGGAATCAATTCTGCAGATGCTAGTCAGATCCAAGTTAAAACTTATAAGGTGGATTATTATCAGTTCAATCAAAGTGATATCAATAAAATGATAGAGAGTATACTGATCCAAGCAGGTAGTCAGTATAAAATAGAAGATATCATTAAATTGATAGAGCAAATCGAGCCAGTGAAGTACACTGAGGTTGCAAAAACGCCACAAGTTGTTTCTAAACCAAACAATACAACACCAGCGCAACCAGCTCAATCACAACCAACTCAAGCGCAACCAGCTCAATCACAACCAACTCAAGCGCAACCAGCTCAATCACAACCAACTCAATCACAACCAACACCACCACCTAGCAACAATGAAGGAACTACTGAAAAAGAACCTACCAAAAAAGAAACTTCTAAGTTAAATGCATATGAACAAGAAGTAGTAGATTTAACAAATGCAGAGCGTGCTAAATATGGATTATCTCCGTTGAAAGTAGACGAGCAGTTAAGTGAAGTTGCACGTATTAAGTCTGCCGACATGCAATCTAATAGATACTTTGATCATACAAGCCCAACTTATGGTTCACCATTTGATATGATGAAAAACTTTGGAGTATCGTACACATCTGCTGGTGAAAACATTGCTTATGGTCAAAAAACACCAGAAGAAGTAGTGAATGCTTGGATGAATAGTGACGGTCATCGTAAAAACATTTTAAATTCTAGCTACACTCATATCGGTGTTGGTTATGTAGAACAAGGTAATTATTGGACTCAAATGTTTATTGGTAAATAAGAAGTAATTACAAATAGTAATTGCATGATCACAGCATGGGCCTGATTTTTCGAAGGATAGAAGTCGGACTCATGATGTGAAATAGGTCACCGAAAGGTGGCCTTTTAACTTTTCCTTACAAAAATATAATTTCCCATTCCATAATTTTATATTCTTAAATTTCAAATTTCCTAAAGAATATTTTAACTTTTTAACTGAGTAATCATTTTCAGTATATAAAAAATTATACATTTTATACATATATAAAGGGTTACAAAAAAGTTACATTCTATATAACAAACAAGGAGTATAGCTCATTAATGTACAAAATTTTAGACGGTATCTTCTAGGAAGTTTCTACTTTCACCGAGTGAAGGAAGGTTAGAGGGGGTTCAATACTGAATAGATTTAAGGGCTGTATGAACAGCCCTATGAGGAATAAAATAAAAAATTTTGTTGGAAGGTTCTAAATTTGATTTAAATACTATCTAGGATAAGTTTAGTGCATTTATTTTTAATTTAGAGTTCGAATTATTGTCATTGTGGTTCATTATAGTATTCATATCATTAGCTAACCACTTAGCCACATCTTCAATATCTTTTGAAAATGCTCTGTCTTGAACTATTGGAGGAGTAATTTTTCTACCTTCTTCTAAAATAGATCGTGTACTTTTGGCCATTTTTTCTTTTCCTCTTAATTCACAAGCCTGCATAGCACAAATAACTTCGATAGCAATGACTTTTCTTACATTCTGAATAATTTGGTATGCATGTCTTGATCCAATGGTTCCCATACTAACATGATCTTCTTGGTTTGCTGAAGATGGAATAGAATCCACACTAGCCGGATGTGCAAGTGTTTTGTTTTCAGATACAAGAGATGCTGCACAATATTGCATGATCATCGCTCCAGATTGCAATCCAGGTTCAGGGCTTAAAAATGGAGGCAGATCATTTAATTGTGGATTGACTAATCGTTCAATTCGTCGTTCTGAAATGTTTGCAATTTCAGCCATAGCAATCCCTAAGAAGTCCATGGCAAATGCAATCGGTTGTCCGTGGAAATTACCGCCTGATAGAACTTTTTCTCCATCATCAAAAATAAGTGGATTATCAGTTACTGCATTCATTTCAATCTCAAGTTTTTCTTTTACATAGTTTAAAGTCTGCCAAGTTGCACCATGAACCTGTGGAATGCATCGAAGTGAGTAAGCATCTTGTACACGTAACTCACCTTGTTTAGTAACTAGTTGACTACCCTCAAGGTATTTTCTAATACGTTTTGCTACTTCAACTTGTTCGTTATAACCACGTGCTAAATGTATATCTTCATCCATGGCATCAATGACACCCTGTAATGCTTCAAAAGTTAATGAGGCGATTTGGTCAGCTTGTAAAGCTAAATCCTCAGCTTCTGTATAGGCAAGTATGCCCATGGCAGTCATGGCTTGTGTGCCGTTTATAAGTGCTAAACCTTCTTTTGCTGACAATATAATAGGGTTTATATTTTCTTGGACTAATGCACTTGAGGCTTCCATTTGTTTTCCTTTATAAAAAACCTCACCTTCTCCAACTAATACTAGAGCAAGGTGTGAAAGTGGGGCCAAGTCGCCACTTGCTCCCAATGAACCTTGCTGAGGAATAACAGGATGAATTTGTGCATTAACAAGTTGTATTAATCTATCGATGACAACTGGACGAACTCCAGAAAATCCTTTAAGCAAGGCGTTTGCACGTAATAGGGTCATCATTCTACTCACTTGTTCTGGGAAAGGTTCTCCTACTCCGCATGCGTGAGAACGAATTAAATTTAGCTGTAATTTTTCAACATCCTCCTTTTGAATGAGGACATCACTAAATTTGCCAAATCCAGTAGTAATTCCGTATACAACTCTTTCTTCATTCACGATTTTTTCTACTGCTTTTCGACTTTCTTTAACCTTTTTCATACTTTTATCTGAAGCCATTACTTTTTCGTTTGTATATAAAACCTTTTTCATTTCTTCAATTGTTAATGAATTTCCCGTTAATGTAATCAAATCGTTCTCCTCCTCGTATATTTTAGGTTTCTGGATGGTTTATTTCGCTTTACTCAAGTAAAGGAAAATAAAAAGAGGACTATATCATGAAATCAAGTTGATTTCAAAAATATAGCCCCCTAATTACTGTTCTCATCTATGGGCAAACTATTTTATTTTAATAATGTTCGCTTTTTTGGTTTCTTACTAGGTTTTGGGCCCCGCAAAAGTAATAGGAATTATTTTTCAAAGTTTTGCTTCACTTTTGTGGGTAAATTAGACGTGGTTAATTCCTAACCCTATCGTTTCATGCTCAAGTCCCTTAATTGGAGCACCTATAGTACCATATAATGCTACAGCAATCCATTCTCCCTCTTGCTGTTTCTCATAAGGATTTCCTCTCACAATGGAAAAACGTAAACCTACAGTTCTGAGCACTGATCCGATTGATAATTGACCTCGGGTGATCCCATGTAAAGCTTCAATAATAGCATGGTATAGAGCATGCGTTTCTCGATAAATATCACCATCTATAATGCCATTGCTTTTCGCGGCGGTTTCAATAGCTGCAACAATTTTTTGGGAATCCATTGTTCCTACTTTACCTGTGCAGCTTTTCCAAGAATCAGGCATGTTGCACTTATCCTCTGAGAGCAGCAGGAGCATAGCATGCTTACCAATTCGATGGTCTGATTGTAAAGACATCTTATCGCAACTTTCAGTTTTTTAGTTTTTCTCTAATGACTATTCACTACTATCATTGTATGAGTTTGGTTATGATGGTGTCAAATTTATTTTAGGTACTATTCATTTTTATTGTATTTTACTTAGCAAAAATGAAAGAATCACATGCACAGCAACGCGACTGGTCATATCTCTAAAATCTAATGTAGGATCAATTTCTACAATATCCATGCCTTGAACAAGTTCTTCTTCACCAAGCAAACGAATGGCTTCCAGCAGGGTATGGCTATCCATTCCACCAGGTCCGATCGCTGGGCAACCTGGAGCAAAAGTTTGATCTAATACATCTATATCCACAGAAATGTAGATGACATCCACTTTATTTTTTAATTGTTTTATACTGTCATTGATAATCGTCTGAATGGATTGGTTTAGCACATCTCTCATGGTATAAACCGTAACCCCTTGTTCCTTTGCATAGTCACGGTATACCTGACTATTAGAAAAATTGCGAATTCCAATTTGGATTAACTGCTCTCCCTTGATTACTCCTGATTCAATTAAACTTCGAAATGGAGTTCCATTGGACGGTCCACCATCGTCAAGGTTTCTTAAATCATGATGTGCATCAAATTGAATGATTCCCACCTTGCCTTTTACTTTTGCAAATCCCTCAATACTTGGATAACTAACGGAATGATCCCCACCAAGTAAAATCGGTATCATTTGTGGATTAGCTGTGCATAACTCCTCCATTGTTTTATTAATTCTGTTCTGAGACTGGATAAGATCTGTCACATGCATATAAATATCCCCACAGTCCACAATGGGGTTATTTAAATCTATATTTTCATCTATTGCGTATGTTGTGTACGACTGTAATAAATTGCGAATCACATTCGGGGTGAAAGATGCACCTGAATGACTAATTGAAGGTTTAGAAAGAGGGGCACCAATGAGTGCTGCCCCTTTAATTTGTTTACCATCCCAATTTTCTAATAAATCCGCTGCTTTTTTAATATCACGATCTATAAATTTAGCGCTACCTGTTTTTTTTAAATATTGAAATTGTTCAGTCACACGAATTCCTTCTTTCGTATACCATTTTTCCATTTTTGAATACACGTTGGACATGGTTTACACCATAATGATAGGGAACATAATGATAATTCGTTGCGTCCCAAAGCACGATATCTGCTTGACGTCCAACTACAAGTTTCCCTGCTTTGCTTCCTCGATTGATAGCATAAGCCGCGTTTGTTGTAACTGCATTCCATATTTCCTCTGGTGTCATTTTTAGCTTTAACATGGCAAGGTTCATAATGAATTGGATGTTTTCTGTTGGAGAACTACCTGGATTGAAATCGGTTGATATCGTCACAGCTCCTCCTTGATCAATCATAGCTCTCGCCCGTGCAAATGTATTTTTTCCTAAATAAAATGTTGTACCAGGAAGTAATACAGCAATGGTGTTTGATGCAGCTAATTTTTCAATTCCGTAATCAGAGGCGCCAACTAAATGTTCAGCGGAGATGGCATCCACTTCTGCGGCCATTTCCGTACCTCCAAGCGGATCAATTTCATCAGCATGGATTTTGACTTGAAAACCTGCGTCTTTCGCTTTTAGTAAAAATTGTTTAGATTGTTCTACTGTAAACACACCTGTTTCACAAAAAATATCAACAAATTCAGCTAATTGCTGTTCTTTAATCAGTGGTAATAAATCCAGCATTTCTTGCAAAAATGCATCTGAATTCTGTTTGTATTCCTCTGGAATCGCATGTGCACCTAAAAAGGTTGGGACAAGATCCATATCGTGTTGTTTATGCAGTTCTTTGATTACTTTTAATTGTTTTAACTCTGTTTCTTTATCTAACCCGTAACCGCTTTTTGCTTCTAATGTTGTAATCCCGTAGGATAATAATCGATCTAAGTGAAACAGCCCTTTATCTATAAGGGATTGCTCAGAGGCTTTACGTGTTTCTCTTACGGTAGATAAGATACCGCCGCCTTGTTTTAAAATATCTAAATAGGAAACACCTTGTTGTTTCAAAGAAATTTCATGTTCACGTGAACTACCAAATACGAGATGAGTGTGTGGATCCACTAAACCAGGAGTGACCAGCTTTCCTTCGCAGTTGATCACTTTTGTAGCCAAAATGGATTTGGCTTCGTCACTAGTTCCAATAAAGGAGATTTCTCCATCTGTAATGGCAATAGCCCCATCTTCAATGAGGGGAAGTTTGTTCATTTCCTCCCCTCTTTTTGCTCTATTTAATCCGTCATCCATCGTTAATAACTGCCCAATATTGGTGAGCAATAAATCTGCATTGTTGATCAATGGTTTTCACTCCTCCTTTTATAACATTGGTAGATGTACATCTTTTTCTTTAGCTGTTTTGATCGCTAAGTCATAACCTGCGTCTGCATGTCTAGCAATCCCCATTCCAGGATCTGAGGTGAGTACACGTTCTAATCTCTCTTCAGCTTCTTTCGTTCCGTCTGCTACAATCACCATTCCTGCATGAATGGAATAACCCATACCTACACCACCGCCATGGTGAACAGATACCCAACTGGCTCCATTTACACCATTAATCAGTGCATTTAAAATTGGCCAATCTGCAACTGCATCACTTCCATCCTTCATATCTTCAGTTTCACGATTAGGAGAAGCAACAGAACCGCAATCCAAATGATCTCGACCAATCACGATAGGTGCTGATAATTCACCTGATGCAACCATGTCATTAATGATTTTTCCAAACTTAGCCCTTTCCCCATAACCAAACCAGCAAATGCGAGAAGGAAGTCCTTGGAATGCGACTTTTTCACGTGCCATTTTGATCCATTTACATAAATGTTCGTTTTCTTTAAATTCTTTTAAAATGACTTCGTCTAGTTTATAAATATCCTCTGGATCACCAGATAATGCAGCCCAACGGAAAGGACCTTTTCCTTCACAAAATTGTGGACGAATAAATGCAGGAACAAACCCAGGGAATGCAAAAGCATTTTCAAATCCTTCGTCATATGCAACTTGACGAATGTTGTTGCCATAATCAAAAACGATTGCGCCTTTTTCTTGGAGTTGTACCATAGCTTCTACGTGTTTTTTAATACTAGACTTGGCAAGTCTGATGTATTGATCAGGATCATCTTGACGAAGCTTATCTCCTTGTTCAAGCGTCATTTCTTCTGGTAAATATCCGTTTAAAGGATCGTGTGAAGAAGTCTGATCTGTTACTAAATCAGGGATGAAGTTACGCTCAATCATTTCTGGTAAGATTTCGGATGCATTACCTAATAAACCAATGGATAAAGGTTTCTTTTTTTGTTTTGCCTCTAATGCGAGCTCAATCGCTTCGTCTAACGACTCTACCATAACATCACAGTATTTTGTATCTATACGACGTTGGATTCTAGTTTTGTCTACTTCTATGGCGATGACAACCCCATCATTCATAGTGACTGACAATGGCTGTGCACCACCCATACCTCCTAAACCAGCTGTTACCGTAATGGTGCCTTTTAAGGAGTTTTGAAAGTGTTGTTTAGCAGCTTCGGCAAACGTTTCATACGTACCTTGTAAAATGCCTTGTGTCCCAATATAAATCCAGCTTCCTGCTGTCATTTGTCCGTACATCATTAACCCTTTTTGATCAAGCTCTCGGAAATGCTCCCAATTTGCCCAAGCGGGTACAAGGTTGGAATTGGCGATTAATACACGAGGTGCATTTTCATGTGATTTGAATACTGCCACTGGTTTTCCTGACTGCACTAATAATGTTTCATCGTTTTCAAGCTTTTGTAATGTTTCTACGATTTTATGATAACTTTCCCAGTTTCTCGCTGCTTTCCCTATTCCACCGTATACGACAAGCTCTTCTGGCTTTTCAGCGACTTCAGGATCTAGATTATTCATTAACATTCGAAGTGCAGCTTCTTGAATCCAGCCTTTTGTATTTAATTGATTGCCTCTAGGAGCACGTATGGATTGATGTGTTTTTGACATAAATATCATCCTTTCATTTTCTTCACCTTTTATCATTTTCATTTATACATTTATCGTATAGAATAACCAAAAAGCTGGGAAGGATCAATCTTCAGATTAATGTGATGAAATTGCGGTTAAATCACAAAAATAGTCCAGAAATATAAATTATTATGGACTATTTTTAGGTATATGTATTATTTTTATAATTTTAATATCTTAAGCTTAGCCATATATATAAATGAATATTTACGCTAAACTATTATTTTATATTCATAAGTTATTAAAATACATATATACGTTATAAAGGAACTTATGGTAAAATTTACATTAAGGGAATGTATAATTACAGACTATCACTAAAGAAATTTTGTTAGAGATGGGAGGATGATAAATATTTTGGAAAATCCACTGTGATTAGCAGACATAAAATCTAATTTAGAAAGAAGGGAAATTTTTTATGGTAAGTTTTAAAAGTATGATTAGAACGATAGGCATTATCGTAATTGCACTCGTATTATCTTTATCATTTAATACTTCTAGCCAAGCTGCACTCTTAGGATGGGATTTGGTTGATAATAATAAACACTTAGATTGGAATAGCGATAGTAAGTATATTTCAAGTATAAATGATGCTATGAATTTATGGGAAAAATACAAATCAGGTATTATTAGACCTGATACTGCTTCTGAAAGAGAAGATGTATTTTTAACTGATTATATGCAAGTTAGTTCAACTATTGCTAGTACTAGCTCTAATGGCATTATAAAATTTAATGATTATCATTACGATGGCATGTCAAATGGTGAAAGACTCAAAACTACGACACATGAGTTTGGTCACGCTTTAGGTTTAGCCCATACTTTTGGTAAAAGAGATATTATGAGGCAAGGAAAAGTTTCTATTACAAAATTGTCTTCTACTGATAAGAGTTCATATGATGCAGCTTACGCTACATATTAAAAAGAAAGGGAGTGTAATTATTTATGAAAAAGATGCTAATCGTTTTACTGCTTTTACCAACGTTGATTTTAGGTGCATGTTCTAACGGAATTGATGTTAGTATGAATGATTTACCAGTAACTAAATTATCAGGTTCATTTAGTATTGACGTTAACGATTTAACTCAAATCGTAGGCGATGCGGATTATGTGTTTGTAGCAGAAATTACTGATGAAGTTGAAACTTTATACAAAGATCCCGTAACCATTGAAACAAAAAATGGGTCTAAAGAAGTTAGTGACCCTTATACTAAATATTCAATTATGGTAGTTGATAATATAAAAGGTAAATTAAAGGGAAATAAGAAATTTGATATTTTAAAAGCAGGGGGAATAAGTCAGGATCAAGAATCTATTGTGTTGTATGAAGATGATGAATTATTACAAGTTGGTAAGTATTATATCATCGCAGCTTATGCTCAACCAGATGGTTCTCTTTTAGTATCCGGTCCTAACTCAAGCTCAGTTTTAACGGAAACGAGCAAAAGTAAAATCGTTTCCTCAAAAGAATATAAAGAGTATAAAGAAGCTTTTAAAAACGAATTTAAAAGTGATAGAAAAAGATTTAAATCTTCACAAGAAATATAAAATAAGGATTAAAAGAACCATCAAAAATCTCTCATCAATAGACATAATCAATTGCAAAGAGCTACCGGTTTTGTTACCTAAGGATGTTGTATTTGGGAGAAGGCAAAACAAGCAGCCAGGCACTTTTTCAAGAAAACCCTGGCTGCATCTCATCATGGTAAACCTCGTGTGATCACATAGACAAGAACCCAGCCTACCCTGTAGCGATTTAAGCATTAAAAGAAGAGAAAAGTTTACCCGGTGGTGTCCTATTAAAATTTTTATTCATTTTATTATAATTTAGGAAAATAACCTATTGACACTGCATAATTGATCAATTTGTAGAAAAACTCCCTATTTGGCTCGTGACAATCGATATTACTCTCACTGCTAATAAATTTATAATTAGAATCTTTTGCTCCATCACCTTCTAATTGAGCCATAGCAAGCTGAAGCCCTTCTTGATCTTTTTCTTCTCCATTAAATAACCATCTAGAATACTCTTCTCTATCCAATAATTGAACATCATAACCGTAATCTACTAAGTATTCTACCATCTGACTATAAGTGATTTGTATAGGATTGCAGACGTGGAGAAGTTTATTAATTGATTCCCCCTTCTCTATAGATCTAACAATATATTTGCTGGCATAATCTATAGGTGTGAGATCAACATACCAGTTGGCTTGCGGTGCTTTACCTAATAACATCATTGCCTTTAACATCCTATAGAATGCATTGTTATTGATATTCACCTGGAATTTTCCATTTATAGAGTTACCCACCAAATTCCCCATACGGTAAATGGTACTTGGTATGTTATTGCTTCGCATACTCACTTGTATCTCTGATTTTAATTTGCTATTTGTGTAGACATTTTCTAGTGCTATTGTAGGATCAAATGGGAATATATTATATCTACCACTCAAAGCTAGATCTTCAGGAATACCTAAAGTAGAGATATAATGGAATTGAACATTTGGTGATAATTGAATTAGATCTAACAGCATGACAGTGCTCATTACATTTGCTTTATTGAAATGCTCATGATCCCCATGATGTTTTACTTCTGCACCACAATGTACCACGTTATTTATTATCTTCCGCAAATAAGCATATTCTATTTCATTTAGTGCTAATCTGGGTTTGGATAAATCACCCGTTATTACTTGAATTCTTTGTATATCATGATTAGTTATATCATCGAAGTATGAATTCAATACTGAGATCAGACGACTTTTATCTCCATCCCGCAACAAACAGTATAGTTTAGCACTAGTATTTTTTAGGAAGTTGTACAGTATATGTGAGCCTAGATAACCAGTAGCTCCTGTGAGTAATATATCTTGAGTTGATACTCCGTCTAGAGATATATTTTCCCCTTGTAATGTTTCTGGATAGGGTATCAGATACCTTATTTCCTTATTATTATCATATTGATCTAGTAAGATTTCCCCGCTTCTAGTCTCTTCTATTCGTTTTGATAATTTCTGTATAGTAGGATATTGATAAAAGTCACTTATCTTGATGTTAGGAAAATCAGGTTTCAATATGACTAAGATCTGCATAATAGAAAGTGAATCTCCGCCTATTTCGAAAAAATGATCAGTGATACTAATATCTTCAATATCGAGACTATTTCTCCAAGCTCTCCATACCTTCTTTTCAATGTTTGTGGTTGGGGCTACCATATCTTTATTATCTTCTAAATAATCATGAAAATCGAAAGAATTTAATACCTTCCTATCTATTTTTCCAGTTGGCGATATGGGTATTTCTTTTAGAAAACAAATATGATGAGGAATCATATACTGCGGAATTGAATCAGATAAGAATTCCTTTAACTTCGAAACAGATATGGGTATTTTATTTGTTGTAGTATAATAGGCTACCAAGATCTTTCCTTTGTTCCCATTCGACTTGACTATCACAGCTATATCTTGTACCATTTCATGTCTAGAAATACTATCTTCTATTTCCCCTATTTCTACTCTAAAACCTCTGATTTTGATTTGTGAATCCTTCCTAGATATATACTCGATATTACCTCCAGGCAGCAACCGGCCAATATCCCCCGTTTTATAAAATCGTTTATCGGATAAGGGATCAAAAGGATCATCTATAAATGCCTCTCTTGTCTTTTCAGGCTGATTTAGGTAACCATTTGCTACACCCACAGATTTTATTAAAATTTCCCCAGGGACGTATAATGGGCAGGGCTGACTATGCTCATTAACAATGTACATCTCGTAATTCTTATATGGTCTTCCTATTGGAACTATGGATAACCCCTTAATCGTATCTGTTCTAACTTCAAAAGAAGAAGTTACTGCTGTACATTCTGTTGGTCCATATAGATTTACGACCCTTAGATCTGGACTGAATCTATTCATAAATGATTTCGCTATTTCGCTAGTTAATGCCTCTCCCCCAGTACTAATAGTGCGAACTGATTTAAATTTGGCTACACCAGAATCAGATAGATGAGTGGCTAATTGGTTGAAGAAAATAGTAGGTATTAAAGGAATACAGGTAATACTCATTCTTTCTACGATATTAGCAAATGCCTCAATAGAAATACGTTCCTCATGGTTTATTAAATGTAAATGTGCTCCACAGTAGAATGCACCAAACATTTCATATATGGAAGCATCAAAGCTAAAACTTGCAAATTGTAAGAGTATATCCGATGATGATAAATCAAAAGTATCTCTAATAGATGGGCATAGGTTCATTAATCCCTTGTGTCTAATCAATGTACCTTTTGGCTTACCTGTAGAACCAGAAGTATAGATAACATAGGCTACATTATTCGGGTTTCCTATATATTCAATGCCTGTGGGATTAGTATTGGCGCAATCTTCATAATACAGTACCTGTTGCGTACCATTCTTAAACATATTCTTAACTAATGTGGCATAATCATAAGTTGTAATCACATAATTAGAGTTAGAGTCTGATATGATATATAGATTTCTGTCTTTAGGATGCTTTGGGTCTAAAGGAACATAAATCGCTCCGATCCTCATTACTGCCATGAGACTGATTACTGTCTCAACACTTCTTTCCATCAAAATAGAGACAAAATCTCCCTTTCGAATATTTCTCTTAATGAGAGTATTAGCTACTTTATTTATCTGTATATCTAATTCTCTATACGTGTATTGGATACCATCTGCAGAGAGGGCTATGTCGAGGGGATAATTTCTCACAGTATGATTAAACATATCAATAATTGTCTTGAAATTGTCTATATCTGTTTCGGTATTATTCATTATCTCGTATGTCTGTTTATCCTCTTCTAGTAAGATTTCTACATCTCCAATTGCGGTGGTAGGATTACTTAACAATTCTACTAATAATTTTTCATAATGCCTAACTAGCTTGTACATAGACCTACTATTTACAAAACTTTCATTGTAATTAATATCTACCATAATATATTTATCAATTGAAATACACCAATCCATTTTGGTACGAAAGATAGTCTCATCTACATTAAATGAGGAGTATATATTAGAATCCCGCAAGTATTTAACTGAGTATATACTCGCACTATCCTTGACCTGCTTTAGTTTACTAGCTACTTCGGTTATAAATTGATGGAAATTAAGATTACTATTGATCTTTATTCTTACTGGTAATAAATTGCTTTTCCCATTTACTCCTACTACTATGTCTTTTTCATCTGACATTCGATATAGGAGTATATAATAAGCTGATAAGAAGACCTCATTAATGTTTAAATCTAATTTCTCACAATAATTGTATATTAATTTCTCCTTTTCCTCTAAAATTCTTGATTTAGATGATACGATTGAAACCCAATTATTGAGGCTCTTTTTACTATCTATTATTAATTCAAAATGTGATGGTATGTCAGCTAACTCGCATTCCCAGTAATCTCTAGTTGTGCCCATGCCATCCTCCTTTCTAAACTTTTGAAATCTATGCCATATTTTACTATATAAGAATGTCTAAGCGCAATTAGAATTTTTGCAGATTTTCAAGAAAAAAGACAACCTCAGAAGGTTGTCTTAAGGTTGCCTTTTTTAGTTTCTTTAGTATGAATAATCAGTCAGACTTTTTACTCAATAGAAATGGAATACTTTCTTACTTTCAAGAGTAAATTGAGGTAATATATTATTTTCAATCAAATCAATACTCTGTAAAAATTAATAGACTTTATTAAGATTATTAATTCTAGAAGAAACAAAAGCAGCGAACACAGTGACTATACAACCTAATAAAAATGGAAGGGTACTCCCAAGTATGAACCAAATTAAAGACCCTACAATAGGAATAGTTACAGCTATCACATGTGATAAGGTACTCCCGACTGCCAGTGTAGTACTTAATTCTTCTCTAGGAACTAATTTCCCAACATAGGTAGAAATACCAATATCGTCAAAACCTACAAAAACATCATCTAATACAAACAAAATGTAAATAAACCAAATATGTTCAATGTAAGCATAACCAATAAAGATAAAGGTTACGATGATGTAATTCACAGCTAAAGCTTTACTAATCCCTATCTTCTTTATCACTTTTCCAATATACGGACGTGTTAATACGGCTATGACACCATGTAAACTATATAATAGTACCATTGTTGAAAGTGGGGTCTCAAATTTAACAATGAGTAAAAGTGTTGCAAAAGTTATAAATATCATCTCACGTGCAGCTGATAAAGTGGTTAGAAGATAATAAGGAAAATATGCCTTTTTCAAATACAGATTGTTGTTCTGTTTACTCTTACCTTTGTTCATATTTAATTTTTTCACAAAAATAGTAGAGACCAAAGCGATAGGAAGTCCAATAAAAAGAATAACATTTGTCTCAAATCTTTGACTTAAAATCCAAACAAATAACATCCCCAATAAACCTGCACCAGCACCCAAACTTGCTACATATCCAAAGATTGTGGATCGATTATCTTCCGTTGTTAGATCCGTGATTAAGTAATCTCTATAAATAAAAAACAGGTGCGTACCCGTACTAAAAATGAATGTGTATACCATCAATCCCCAGAAACCAGAGGCTAAAGAATACAATAGTAAACCTAATGCTATTAAAAGGATAGAGAAAATGAGCACGTTTCTTTCTTTGAATCTGATTGCAATTAAAATGAAGAATATAGCAATTAATCCGGGAATTTCTTTCATCGCATCGATGGTTCCAAATTGAAAGGCTGTAACTAAGAATTCTTCAACAATATAGTTTTTATAAATGACTTGGAAAAAAGAAATTGAAATACAAACTATGAAAATGGAAAGTAATAAATGTGTTAAATTTTTATTTTTATGATTGTTCATCTATCTAACACTCCTTTAAATAATAAATATCTAAGTAGATACTCTTATTTAAAGGTGGTGCCCTCTGTCTATAAGTTCAAACGATTCAAATTAGTCATATATCATGCATTTTATAAATAATCAATTAACTAGTCAAAATACAATTTCCGTTGAAGTATGTCTATGGCAAGCTCAATCTCTTCTAAATCCATTTCAGAAGCATCATTCATTCGATTATTGAAATTGAACTCTATCTGCTTATAAGCTTTATCAATTATCATTTCTCCTTCTTTAGAAAGATAAATAAACTGTTTCCTTCTGTCTTCAACATCAGATTTTTTATCAATTAAGTGGTGTTCACCTAATTTTCTGAGTTCACGACTCGCATTTGGCATAGAAATACGAATACAATCACTAATTTCGCTTAGAGTCACCGGCTGATTCACTGCGATGAAATCAATAATGTCATATTGAAGTTGTGTAATCAATTCTGGTTTCGCATCTTTTGTGAGCTCGTTTGTCACACGATGTACGGAGCTTGTAAATGTGATTAGTTTGTTAAAAAGAGTTTGATTGTCCATCGTTCTCACCTCTAATTGAAAGATTATCAAATTACATATCAAAAAACAATTATCAATTGACAACTAAAAAGAATTGGAGTATGATTTAATTATCAAAAGACAACTAAATGAGGTGAGTTATATGAAATCATTAGTCATTTTTACACATCCAAATCACAACAGTTTATCCTATGCGTTTTTACAAAAAGTACTAGAGGGTATCGGTGAAAACTCAAATATTAAGGAAGTTCAAGTATTAGATTTATACGAAGAAGGATTTAACCCACTGCTAGTATTTAATGATGAAAAAAGAAGAAGGGATATGCACCGTGATCCAAACATGGAAAAGTACAGAGAACAGATTCTTTGGGCTGATCAAATTGTTTTTGTATATCCTATCTGGTGGGGAAGACCTCCTGCCATGCTTCAGGGTTATATAGATCAATTGTTTGCAGCTAATTTTGCCTATAAAGATGATGGTTTTTTTCCAAAAGGGCTTTTAAAAGGGAAGTCTGTCGTATGCATATCAACGATGAAAGGACCTGCTAATTATCCGTTGATCTTCTTAAATAATGCTCACAAAGTTTTAATGAAAAAAGCTCTTTTGAATTTTGTAGGAATAAAAAAAGTGAAATTTTTTGAGTTTGGTAATATGGAAAGTCCAAAAGGGAAACAAACCGAAAAGCTAACGAAAGTCTATCGATATTTTCAACAAGTGCAAGTATAATAAAAAAAGTGTTTTACAACTTTAATAACGTAAAAAGTATGGAACAAATCCAGAACTTGGATTATAATTAGCATAGGCTGTTTAACAAGTGAATATTGTAAAAAAGGGTGAAACGTTGAAGCGTTTCTTAAAAGGGAAGACGGTGTGAATCCGTCACGGTCCCGCCACTGTAAATGGAAAGTAAGTGTAAACCACTGTGTAAAACGGGAAGGTTTATACAAACTGAATGATTTTCAGTTGAATTACGTTTGATCCATGAGTCAGGAGACCTGCCTTTTTTTGTATCACAAGTGTACCTACGAGGATAGGGAAAGTGAATAAATTTTTAGTCGTTTATTTGCACTTTTCTGCACTTCTGTAGGAAGTGTTTTTTTTATACCCCAAAAAGTGATGGAGAATCAAAGGAGTGAACACCTAGTACTTTTTGGGGGCCCCGGAATAAAAACCTAATATTAATGTGGAGGAAGAGGAAGAGCATGATGCAAAAAAAGTTATTTCTTGGAGTAGGATTTTTACTAACGTTTCTACTACTTATGCCAGCATCTCTAATCATGGGTGAGGAAGGTGTAAAAGTGGAAGTGAACAATGAGAACGGTGGAGAAACAAGACCTGATTTAGACACAGCGAAGGTTGAGCTTACATTTACAGAGATTGAGAACGGTTCTGCTAACATTTTTTTAAGTAGTCCTGAACGGAATTTTTTCTCTCCAACCGATTTTCCAATTGTAGAGGGTACCGAGTTAATTGATTCTACAATTTTAGTCGAAAATGGCAAGGCTGAATTTGATTATATGTTCCCTATTCGTGGTGATTATCAAATGACAGTGGAAGTTTTAGATGAAAACGGGATCTTGGCAGGCACTCATTTATTGAACATTCATATTCCAGAGAATCAAGCTGAGGTACAAAATGCGATTATTTTTGTAAGTATCCTCGTTTTATTTGGGTTTTTGGTCGGTCTAATTTTAACAGCTAGAAGGGGGAGAACTCATGCGATATCGTAGTTTGTTATTGATGTTGGGATTAGTTTTTCTATTAGGACTATCCACAACTGTTAGGGCTCATGATGATAATGATCATGGTCGAGCGATAGATCACCATACGGAAGTAGGGAAACTTTATTCATTTGAAGGGAAGTTGGAAACAACAGAGAATGGTCCTTTTGAAATTCTGTTTCATGTCATACGCTTAGAAGATAATGCACAAATTCTTACGATGAAAAATACTTCAGAAGATGGAACTTATCAATTTGCTGCTCAGTTTTTTGATGGAGCCGAACATGATGTCACATTTTCGCTCCTAAATCCGGTTACGAACGAAGTCATTATGGAAAGAACGGAATTAGTTGAAGTACAAGGTTTTGATCCACCGATGTTTATTAAATTAAAAACGATATTCTTTTTAGTGATGATGATTGGGATAGGTATGTTATTAGGTGTGGGTGTCATAAAATTAAAAAGGTCGAGACATGCGATAAAAGGAGGAGCTTACCATGGAATATAAATATGAATATCAAAACAAGAATGGTTTTAAAAATAAATTCAAAGCAATGTTTCTTTCACTTCCGATTCAACTAACTGTTGTTGCACTTTTGGCGGGGATCGTCATTTATACCGCTTTATTTTCCAGTTATGCACCCGTACATGATGCGCTTCATGATTTAAGGCATGGTTTAATGTTTATTCCATGTCACTAAGGTGGTCTTTTCATTGAAAAATGTTTTAGTAAATCTATTTTCCGTTGTGATGCATCGCTTAGCTAAGAAACATCAAGTCGTAGCATTAGAACAGACGATTTCTTTATTTTTAAAATTTTATAGCAAACATCCCGATAATCTTTTTGCAATACTAATCAGATTTAGTGAGGATTCTCGATGGGTTCTACGTTATTTGTCAGGTAGAGAGCTAGGAAGATTTTATACAGAAAAGTCCGAGAAAGTGATGGAGATTTGGTTTAGGTTAGCGAAAGATGATAACCTCTACGTAAGAGAAGGAACAGCAAAGGGGATTACATACGCAAGTGAAACGAACGCAAAGGAAGTTTGGCACAAGTGGGAGACATCTTTCTCCCACTCCTCAGAACATGTTCGTCAAACAGCAGTGATGACACTGATTCACTTTTTAGAAAAACATAAAAAAGAGATCAACCTAATTCCCGTCCTAGAACTTGTAAAAAATGATACCTCATCCAAAGTAAAGGTGATCGTAGAAAAATATATCGTCCCTCTTATAGAAAAGGGAGATGATCCGCATAAGCCTATACTAGACTATGAAACAACTGAAGATCTCCCTATACCTTCACGAATGATAGATCAAGTAGTAGGACAGGATCATGCTGTAGAAACGATTAAAATTGCAGCTCGTCAGAAACGTTCAGTGTTATTAATTGGAGAGCCTGGAACTGGAAAAAGTATGTTAGGGCAAGCGATTACTGAACTATTACCAGTCTCAAATTTAGAGGATGTTATAGTGGAAAGTGGCCATTCTGAAAAAAACGTTCCTAAGATTAAAACTAAACCTGCTGGGAAAGCAGAAGCGTATATCCAACAGTTTGAAAATGAAACTCGAGCGAGTCTTACCACTTTTCGTTGGATGATGGGTTTTGTTTATGTGGCTGTTTTATTTGTTGCGTTTTTTTACTATTTTACAAAGGATGAACCGATTTTTCTTTTGATTGGGATTGTTGTAGTAGGGTTGTTATATTGGGTTTCTAAAAAAATGAAAACAAATCCTACAGTGCAAATTCCTAAAATTTTGGTTCATCATACAAATACAAAACGGCCTCCTTTCATAGATGCTACTGGACTTCATGCAGGAGCGCTTTTAGGTGATATTCGCCATGATCCTTATCAATCTGGGGGATTGGAAGCCATGCCGCATCAGTTAGTTGAGCCAGGTGCCATTCATCAAGCACATCAAGGGGTATTATATATCGATGAAGTATCCACACTGTCCACAGAATCACAGCAATTTTTACTCACTGCCTTTCAAGAGAAAAAACTTCCCATTACAGGTCGTTCACCTGGTTCCAGTGGGAGTATGATACGAACAGAAGCGGTGCCGACAGATTTTATTATGGTGTTGGCTGGTAATGTTCCAGATGTGGATAAAATTCATCCTGCTTTAAGGTCGAGAATTCACGGTTATGGTTATGAGATATATACAAAAACAACCATGGAGGATACGGAATACAATCGCTATAAACTAGCTCAGTTTGTTTCACAAGAAATAAGGAAAGATGGGAAAATACCTCACTTTACTAGAGAGGCAGTTCATATGATCATTGGACGAGCCAAAGAGGTGTCACCACGTTCGAATCAGTTAACAACAAGGTTTAGAGATTTAGGTGGATTGATTCGTGCAGCTGGGGATATTGCTGTGCAGTCTGAAGCTAAGCTAGTGGGTAAAGAGCATGTTGAGCAAGCACTATTGAAAGTAAAAACATTGGAAGAGCAAATGATGTTGGAAGCGGATAAAGGTAAGTTTTCAACACCTTATTCACAAGTGGGGATGGTTCAAACTTTGGTTAATTACAAAGGGATCATGGAACAGGTTGTAAAGGTTTCTATGGTAGTCCAACCTTCCGATATAGTGGAGTTCAAAGTTCCCGGATGGATGAAAAACGAAGATCGAATAAATTTAGAAGTTTTGTTATATCAGATGGGGTTGTATGGTAAATATTATATTCACTTCGATAGTGCAAACCAGATTGATGGATCAGGTCGGACTAACGGGAGAATTGGAAATCATAGGGGAGATCTAGCCGAAGGAAGCAGTGGAACGGATGGAACTGATCACTCAAGTTCTATAGAAGGAATAGTTTTGGCTATTCTTGTAGATGCGTATTCGATTAAACATAACATATCATTACCTGTGGATTTTGTAGTGTGCGGTAATGTGGATATGATGGGGATAATTAGTGAGACCTCTTACTTTGACAATAAGTTAAAAGTGACAGAACGTTTAGGCATTACTAAAGTCATAGCTCCATTTGAGAATGTTACAGATGATGTTCCCGAGGATATGGAAGTGATGTGGGTAAAAACGGTGGATGATGTTGAAGAGTATATTGTTAATTGTTTTGGGAAGATAATAACACACTTGTGAAATATATAAAAATAAAAAGAGGCGAAAATTATAAAAAGCCAGCATCATGAATGCCGGCTAAATACAAATCTAATATTTGGATGTATTAAAGTTTAGTTACGTTAACAGCTTGAGGTCCACGGTTTCCTGGTTCAACTTCAAAAGAAACTTCTTGACCTTCATCTAAACTTTTAAATCCGTCACCTTGGATTGCTGAGAAATGTACGAATACATCTTCTCCACCTTCAACTTCGATAAAACCGAAACCTTTGTCAGCATTAAACCATTTTACTTTACCGTTTTGCATTAAATATTCCTCCTAGAAAATATACATATCAATTTTACCATTTTACTTTGTAGAATAATATTAAATATTAAAAAACTGTAACCCAAAAGAAGATTTAATTATGCCATCTCCCAAAAAGTTACAGTTTTATTAAATTACTACTATTTTAAATGCAAAATGGTTTAAATTTACTATATCACTAAGACTCTGTAAAAGCAATGACAAGGATTATGATTTTCAAAAAGACTTTTTAGATCCTGATAAAAAAGTTAGAACCTTACATATCTTCATTCCTTTTAGCAACCCAAGCACGAGGTGAGTCACCCGTTACTTTTTTAAAAACTCGACTAAAATAGTTGGCATCAGAAAATCCTACTTGTACAGAAATATCACTCAAATTTAAATCTGAAGCTTCAAGTAGTTTTTTAGCTTCTTCGATACGTTTTTTTTGTAAATACTCTATGAAAGATAACCCTGTTTCTTGTTTAAATAAATGACTGATATAATAACTGTTACGATTCACATGTTTTGCAGCATCTGATAATGTGAGCGGTTTTGCATAGTTTTCTTCTATAAATAATTGCAGTTGATTCACAATAAGTGAAAAAACCGGACGTTGGTTGAGCTGAATGAGATCAAAAAGCTCATAACAAAAAGATAACATTTGCTGCGTGATATCAAATAAGACCTCTCCAAATAAAATGATCTGAAATAGATTCTGATACTTATGTTCTAATGTTTTTTCAATATTTTGTTTACTCATGAATCGATGAATGTGGGCTAACACACTAGTTAAACGAATTCGCATAGTTTCAGGGTTTGGATATAAACCACTCTCATCAGGAAAACCAGTAAATTGATCATATAACCATTTCTTAATTTCTTCGTGTCTACAGCTCTCTAATAATTCCACTAATTCTTTGCTTTCTTTAGGAGATAAAAAGGAATCAATTTGTTTATGAGCATAAGGTTGCATTGGACTAAAAACTTGATTTCCTCCAAAATAAAACCTTCTAGTTAAGCTATTCTTGGCTTCGTGATATGCTTGTTTTATACTCTTCATATTTTTCTTTGGTTGTCCAATTCCTGCTGAGATGGAGAAACCTTGTGCCTTACCTTGATAACAAAGTCGGATTAGAATCTGTTCTAATGTAATGATCGGGTTTGATGCTCCTATTAGCATCGTTTCATCAAAAAATAGAACCAGATGGTTTTCTACTGGAATGACCAGTACTTGATATTCGCTTAATTCTTGTTTAACAAACGATAGTAAATGGTTGAAGTTCATTTCCATTTTATTATTTTGATCTAATTCAATGACAGCAAGCATCCTTGGGATAACTTCTACGTGTTCACTTTCTAGATTTTCTAAAAATAATAAATCATAAGCCGAATAATGTTGAGGAATTGTTTTTTTATTTATAGTGACAGGTGCCTTGAATCTTTTGACCAATTGACGAATGGTTTTGATCCACGCCTCTGTATCATAGGGTTTTACAAATAAAGCTTCTGCTTTACATAAAAGTGCCTCATGTGCTGCATCAAATGTTTTGTGTGTTGTATGAATGACCGTTTGTGTGTGATTTTGTTTTAAAAGGGGTCTTAATTTAGCTAATTCTTCAGATGAAAATAGGTCCAGCTCAAATATAAGTAAATCAACTTTATGCTGGGATAATAATAAATAGCAGTGCTGGCTATCTGTTGCTTCTATGAGGTGTTTATAAGGAATGTGGTGAGAAGAAAGAAGCCACTTCATACCATTCCGTTCAAGCTCGTCCCTTACACAAAGACATATTTTCATTATCCTCACCCCTCTTAAAACATATTTAAGTTTAATTATAATGTAAACCTATCATTTAAATAAAGAAAACCCTTGAATTTCTATATTAAATACATTATTATACAAATTAAGATGTCTATACATCTTAATTTAATGTCTAAACAAATGACACAAATATAAAATTGGTTAGATATTTTTTCAACAAAAAATGAATACGCTTACAAAATATTGATAGAGTATAGGACAATTGAATTGATGCATATGAACAATTTCCCAACAGGTAAATTGCAAGTTAATTCCTCTTCTTTATTTTTACGAAAAATTTACAAGCAATTAATCTAGCATTGAAAGAAGTTATACATAATTATTTAGAAAAGACATTAATGTCTATACATCTATAAAATTTATCTTAACAAATGAAAGGGAGGAAGGAAATCATGAAACATTCAGTAAAGTTAGGTAGTTTGGTATTTATTATTTTTACATTATTACTAAGTGCATGTAGTTCAGGTTCTAAGACAATTAATGTTGTTACTGCGGGTGACACAAATATGGTAGAGTTACAAACTGATATTGTAGGCAAAGAATTTTTAGCATCAAATGAAGAGGGTTACGAGTTAAATGTAGTAGGTACAGGATCAGGGGATGCTGGGTCTCAGAAGATCTATGCCAAACTAAAGGCGCAAAAGGATGCTGGAAAAACGGAATGGGACATTGATGTAGCTATTGTTCATCAAAGTATTATGAAGGAAATGATGGAAGAGGGTTTATTAGAAAAGTATGTTCCGTTAAGTGCGAATAAAGAATATGTTACTTCACCCGATAGTAAAAACAGCCTAGGGATTGACATTGATGGTTATGCAATTCCTTTATTCCACAGTCAGGTAGCACTTGGATACAATCCGGATAAAGTATCAGATGTTCCACAAAGTTTTGAAGATTTAGTTCAATGGATTAATGACAACCCTGAACGTTTTGGATATAACGGGATTAAAAATGGGATGAGTGGTGTTGCTTTTACAACAGCTTATACATACTGGAAAAGTGGGGATTACAATCAATTAGCTGAAGGTCCCTATGATCCCGCTTTAGAAGAAAAGTGGCCAGAAGTTATGAAAGAATTAAAAGCATTGCCTGTGACTTATACAGGTGGAAATAATGCAACATTAGATATGATGAACCGTGGTGAAATTGATATGGGACCGGTTTGGGTAGACATGTTTATATCTTGGAAAGGGGAAGGACGTTTAAATCCAGACTTCCGCTTGAAAATCATTGAGCCAGGACTTCCAGGGCAGCCGATGTATGTCGTTGTTCCAAAAAATGCAGCAAACAAAGAAGCGGCACTTGCGTATGCGGATTTCCTAACATCACCTGAAATTCAAGCTTCTGCCATTGTAGACAGTATGGGTTGGTTCCCTGGTATTGATGCAGCTTCAGTGATGCCTAATGTTTCTGAAGAAGGTAAAGAATCTTTATTTAGTGATATTTCTGCAGAAGACTTAGCGAATAAAGGTTTATCGTTCCCTCTAGTAGACTATTTCAGCAATTTAAAAGAGGCTTACGAGAGAAATTAGAGGTGATTTCATGACAACAGATACTAGAAGCAAGGTTGTAGGCATTCTTATTTGCTTGCCTGCGATCCTTGTTGTTTCTCTTTTATTTATTTATCCGTTTTTCCTATCTTTTATTGAGAGCTTTAAAGTAGAGGGTCAGTGGAAAGTTGATAATTACATCAAAGTATTTGAATTATATAGCGGTGACTTTGTTTATACCTTGATTGTTGCTTTTTCGAGTTTATTTATTCTTCTACTTGTTGGTGTGATCTTAGGGGGATATCTAAGACTACGACATAATAAATTCATTGAATTTTTATTTAAAATTCCTTTGTTTATTCCTTTTGTTGTCGTGGGTCATGCGATGAGGGTTTTTTTAGCACCAAACGGGACATTAAATTCCTTTTTGGCATCGTTGGGACTCATAAGCTTAGATAGTGCACCCTCTATCGCTTTTTCATCATTAGGTGTGGTCATTGCACTTTCATGGAAAAATTTATCCCTAGCGCTCCTATTAATGATGGGTGCTTTCAGGAGTATCGACTATAGTTATGTGGAAGCCGCTCGTAATGTTGGGGCAAGTTATATCCGTATCATTTTTACGATCTTACTGCCGATGGCTAAGGGAGCCGTAGCCGTATCTGCCATACTCATATTCACTTCTATACTAGGGAATTTCTCCATTCCTATTATGTTAGGGAATAGTAATGGTGCACAGATGATCATGGTAGATATTTATTATCAGATTATTTATCAGAATGATTACGGTGTTGCCAATGCGATTGGTGTTTTATCCTATCTCATTTCGATGGGTGCAGCGATTTATTATTTAAGGGTGGTGACAAAATGAAGACACCAATCGTGAAATTTACGATGAAAACGATTCTGTATGTCATTGCCATGTTTATTATATTTGGCCCATTATCGAGTTTGATTTTATGGTCTTTTGCAGAGAAGTGGTATTGGCCTCATATGTTCCCACAGGAGTATGGATTTTTTTATTGGAAAAAAGTTTTAGATGCAGATATTTTAAATTCTTTATTTTTAAGTTTTGGCATTGGCATTATTGTGACCATACTTACTCTAGTACTAACGGTACCGATGTCTTATGTTTTAGCGAGATATAAAATTCCGGCAAGGGCGATTATTCTTATGATCTTTTTGCTACCGCAAGCATTTCCTCAGATTCCTGTTTTTACGAATACAATGGTTTTAATGTATAAATGGGATTTGGTAGGTACGATACCTGGTGTGATCTTGATTCATCTTGTTGGTGCGCTTGTATTTTCCGTTTGGACACTTGTTTCGGTTTTTAAATCCATTCCAGTTTCATATGAAGAGGCTGCCTTTAATATGGGAGCATCTAAGTTAAGAGTGTTTTTTACGATTACTTTGCCGATTGCAATACCCGGTATTGTGGCGGCATCCCTTTTAGTCTTTTTATATTCACTAGATGAGTTTACTGGAAGTTTATTAATTGGATCTCCCTTTGTTGTGACTATGCCTATTTATATGTACAACTCTGCGATGGGATACGAAATGCAAATCGCTTCAATCACGGCACTCCTTCTAATGATTCCGGGAATCATCATGTTGTTTTTGCTCGATCGCTACTTAAAGTCTGAATATTTGGCTGCATTTGGGAGGTAAACCATGAATATTACAATTAAAAATATCAACAAAAGTTATCAGGGGAAAAAAGCCATATCTGATGTGAACATTACACTTTCACAAAATAGCTTTACTGCTATCGTTGGACCCAGTGGATGTGGAAAAACGACATTGCTGAGATGTTTGGCTGGTTTTTTAGATCCAGATGAAGGAAATATTTTATTTGGCGATCAGGATGTGACGAAACTATCCTCACAAAAACGAGGAACAGGTATGGTATTTCAAAATTATGCGTTATGGCCACATATGTCGGTATTTGATAATATCGCATACGGTTTAAAACTGAATAAAACACCAAAAAAAGAGAGAGAAAAAAAGGTGTATAAGATTCTTGAAAAGGTAGAAATCGACGCTACGGATGTGAAAAAACGCCATCCACAACAATACTCTGGTGGACAACAGCAGCGGATTGCTTTAGCAAGGGCTCTTGTGTTAGAGCCTAAATTGTTATTAATGGATGAACCTTTATCTAACCTGGATGCAAAGGTAAGACAGCGTTTAAGAATTGAAATTCGTAGATTGCAAAAAGATTTAGGAATTACCGCTGTATATGTTACTCATGATCAGGAAGAAGCATTTACGATGGCTGATCAAGTAGTATTAATGAATAAAGGCAATGTAGTACAAGCAGGTTCTCCAGAAGAATTGTATGCTAAACCCGCGAGTTATTTTTCAGCACATTTTTTGGGTAATTCCAATACGTTAGAAATCAAATACAAAAATGGCTCTTATTACTTAGGAGATCAAAAACTTGACTTTGAAAATAAAAAAGAAACCCCAGGTTCCAATGGATATCATTTAGTCATTAGGAGTGAGGAAGCGTTCCTAAGTTTTGATGGAGAACAGTATTCAGATTGTGTGACTTTAAAAGGGGAGTTAGTAGAAAGTTTATTTACAGGCTCTTCTTATCGAAATTTAGTAGAGTTAGAAGGTCAAAGTTTATTTATTGATACGGAAGAGAAGCTTTCTAAAAAAGGGAACTGTAACATCGTACTACCTAAGGATAAATGTTTTATGTTTCCGAGTTCTGAATAAAGAGGAAGGTGTATGTTTGACTAACAGAATCCGTTGATTCAGAGTTATTTGTTACTTGTGATGATCCAAATACAAAAACGATTACTTCACAATTACCAAAAATGCCTACTAGGGAGATGTGAATGAGAAATTATTTTGAAAATATATTGTTAGTTACAGATATGGATGGAACACTGTTAAACTCTAAAAACAAAGTAAGTGTGAATAATAAACGGGCATTAGAACACTTCGTAAATGAAGGTGGATTATTTACTGTTGCAACAGGTAGGATGGAGAAATCCGTGATCCCTTTCCTAGATGATTTACCGATTAATGTACCAGGTGTTTTATATAACGGTGGAGCATTATACGATTTCCAAAATCAAAAAATATTATGGAATCAAGGTTTGCCTGAAGATTTTACATTATTGTTGGAAAAAATAATTCAAGCTTTTCCTGGTATCGGTGTAGAAATTTATATGAATCAAAAAGTGTACTTCATCACACATAACGAGTACACAGACAGTCACTGTTTAAAAGAAAAATTTGAAAAAAGTACGCATTCACTTGAACAATTGCAAGGCTCTTGGCAAAAAGTAATGTTGGTTTGGGAACCTTCATTATTAGATCAAGTAGAGTCTTTTTTGAAGCAAAATGTTAAGGGAGTAGATTGGGTACGTTCGGAACCTCAGTTTCTCGAAGTATTAGCTAAAAATGTAAACAAAGGGAATGGGTTAAGAAAATTAAAACAACATTTGAATTCGCCAAATGTATATTCCGTTGGGTTTGGAGATAATTTGAATGATATGACATTGTTAACAACTTCGGATATAGGTATAGCAGTGGATAATGCGCATGACCAACTAAAGAGGATTGCTTCTTATTGTGGGAGACACCATGATGAAGATGCACTTGCCGATATCATTCATCATAAGGATCTATTATTTGATTTACTAGTGATGAGGAAAAATGAAGTAAAAGACGTAAATGAATGAACCATTGTGATAAAATAATATCGATTAACAAGGTGTAATTTTTTGTATTGGATGGGATTCATATGAAACCAAAATATATCATCATTAAAGAAGAGATCGAAAAAATGATTGAGTCCGGTGTTTACCAACCTGGAGATCAATTTGGCTCAGAGTATGAAATGGCTACTCAATTTGAAGTTAGTCGTGAGACGTTCCGTTCTGCTGTAAAATTGTTGGAGCAAGAAGGTAAATTACTAGTGAAACATGGTGTAGGTACCTTTGTGATGAATCCATTACCGGAAGTGCCCAATAATCTCGAAAAATTAACTAGTATTACCGCGATGATGAAACAGGCAGGACTAAAGGATGCAGAACGTCACGAATCTATAAGCACGGAAACCTGTCCTGAGGAATATGCTATTTCGCTGAATTTATCACCTGATGAACATGTTTACATTCATGAACGAACGAGAATGGTGAATGGTGAACCTGTGGTGATTTCTATTAACATATTACCTAAAAAATATTTTGGTGATATTTTTGAAGAAAGAGGTCTTTCTGAACCTCTATTTCATGTTTTAGAAGCGGCTTCAGGGATAAAGATTGTCCGCTCAAATACAGAAATTAACGTTCCAACCTCCACAGATCCATATTATCAAAAGTTATTAGTAAAACCTGAAACAACAGTGCTGCTCTTAAAACAACAGCATTTTGATGATTCCAATCGACCGATGATGTTCTCTGTAGATTATTATCGAAATGATATTTTTAAGTTTTGGGTGCAAAGAATGAGATAATATCACATACCCCAAAAAGTGAAGATACGCATAAAAAGACCGCTTATGACGATCATAAGCGGTAATGGAAAAGAGATGATACTTAATGTGCAATTCTTTGTTGTAATTTCTTGTTTTGCTGCAAAGAAGGTTGTCGGGCATTTCTTACTTTTTGTATATCCTTACGAATGTAAATGGAAGTGATCAGTGCTATGGTTAAAAATACGGCAAACACATAAAAAGTGGCGTTATAACTGTTCGTAGTATCTCTTATATAAGCCACAAGCATTGGTCCGAAAACACCTGCCATTGACCAAGAGGTTAACAAATAACCATGAATGGCTCCTAGCTGTTTTGTTCCAAACATATCCCCAATAAATGCTGGTAAGGAAGCAAACCCTCCACCATAAATAGTCAGGATCGTAAAGATGAGAATCATAAACAGGATCTGGTTAGAAACAGATGGCAATAATAAGAATGCAATAAGCTGGATAGAGAAAAATGAAGTAAATACATTTGTTCTACCTAAATAATCAGATGCAGAAGCCCAGCCGATGCGACCCCCACCATTAAAAAATCCCATCAAACCTACCATACTTGCTGCGGCAACGGCTGTCATTCCTACTTTTTCTTGAGCCATGGGTGAAGCGACAGAGATCAGCATGATACCAGATGAAATATTCACAAACATCATGACCCATAACATCCAAAATCTTTTTGTTTTAACGGCTTCATTTGCTGTAAGCTGTGCTAAATCTTCTTTTAGTCGCATCGTTCCTTTCTCTGTTTTTTCCTTCATTCCTGCAGGCATCCAGCCTTCTTCAGGTTTAGCGATATAAGATGCTCCTGACAACATGAGGATAAAATATGAGATACCTAAGATGTAAAACGTCTGTGAAAGACCTACATTTTCTATAAGATAATTGGCAATAGGACTACAGATTAATGCACCTGCACCAAAACCCATCACGGCCATCCCAGTTGCTAACCCGCGATGATCTGGAAACCATTTGACTAAAGTAGAAACAGGCGAAATATAACCAATACCTAGTCCCATACCACTGATCAACCCATAAGATAAATAGTAACCCGCTAATGATTCAAAATGAATGGCGATCCCTGTTCCAATTAAACCTGTTGCAAATAAAATTGCTGCAATTGTAGCCGAAAAACGAGGGCCTTTTTTCTCAACTAATTTACCAAAAAAAGCAGCGGAAATTCCTAAACAAAAGATAGCAATTGTAAATGCGAGAGCGGTTTGTGTACTACTCCATCCGAGTTGCTCCGCTAGAGGGTTTTTATAAACGCTGTAAGCATACACCGAACCAATAGAGAGGTGAATAGCAACTGCGGATAACGCAATAAGCCAACGATTTTTTGTTTTCATAATAGCTCTCTCCTTTTATATGTTTGAAAAATTACAATCGATATTGATATTCCACAAAAGTGATGGATTTTTATTCATTGTGTTCTATTTAGATCGTGAAATCATGTTTTTGGGGTGGATTTCAAGGAGCCCCATCACTTTTTATGGATTGGGTAACTCTTTAATAGTATAAAACGATTAACGAATCACGTCTGTGATTTTTTTCACAATCAATATATTATTCACCAAATTGTATTTTCTTTTTTTCCATGATAAAATAAACTCTTTTATATACAACGAATAAAGGGAGTGAGAAATAAAGATGTTCGGAATCATAAATTACGAGGTGTTCTTAATATCAGGCATTTTATTAAATTTAATTCCTGGTACAGACACGATGTATATTATAGGGAGAAGTATCTCACAAGGTAAAAAAGCAGGTATTTATTCGGTACTTGGTATCATCAGTGGCTCAATTGTCCACACGTTACTAGTAGCATTTGGCTTATCTATTATTCTTACAAAATCTCTTATATTATTTAACGTCATCAAAATAATCGGTGCGCTTTATTTAATTTATCTAGGAATAAGAATGTTTTCTGATAAAACAAACCTCGAAGCGGATACATCTGTAAAACATCATTTAAAGGCAGGGAAAATATACATGCAAGGAATTTTAACAAGCCTAACAAATCCAAAAGTTGCTTTATTTTTCATTGCTTTTTTACCACAATTTGTGGATGTTCAATCTTCTGGACCTGTATCCTTTATTTTATTGGGTGTTACTTTTACCTTAACTGGTTTATTGTGGTGTTTATTTGTTGTGTATTTTTCGTCCTATTCAACGAAAAAAATGAGAGGAAATCAAAAGGTAGCAAATATTTTAAACAAAATCACAGGAATCGTTTTTATTGGAATGGGGTTAAAATTGATTCAGACAAAAGCCCCTCAATAATTATGTTGTGAAGCAATAGAGTGAAGCTCCATTGCTTCACTCTCGATAAACTACCAAAATTACAATGTGAAAAATCATACAAGATGAAGAATTATCTTATTTCTTCAATTGTTTTTCAAAGAATCAATACGACGTAGTAATTCTTTTACCTTTGTGGACATTTTTATAGCCCAAAAATAGTGTTCAATATAGTTTTCTTTTAACGAATCAATTTCTTGATGGAAGTAATATAATTTTTTGGTAATGTCTTGCAGAGATTTTTCTTGATTTTTCACCATGATTTTGATGCTATTTGATGGTTCTTCATGAAACTGGGAACACATAAACAAATCAATTCTTTCTTAACAAAATTTGGACTATAGGTGAGTATATTTTGCAGAAAGATGTGCGACGATAAATTATGTTAAATACATTGAAGAATTTGATGAAAACACAACAGAGAGAAAGCGCTTAATCTTATATATTTAAACAAATAGCTTATTACATCATATTAGTAATGTAATGGATTATATTTATTGGAGTTTCATACATTCACGAATAATCCATAGCTACTATCATAAGATAATTTATCTCAGTAGAACAATAGAAAACATTAAATAAAAACCTAAAAATACTTAATTTTGAGTATATTTCACAAAAAAGACAAAATATATGTAATTGAGCTTAAAGGGCTTTTTTCATATTTTTGATCTACTATGCGGTTTTAAAGCATAATCTTGTATTAGAGCAACAAAAAGGAGATGAGTAGATGGATATTTTTGTTGTCATTTTGGAAGCGTTTTTAGGTCTTGCCTTTTTAGGAGCAGGATTTTCAAAGTTATTTGGTTCAAAGACGATGGTGGAGGATTTTAGACGTTATAGTTTTCCAAAATGGTTTTTGCCTTTTACAGGATTTGTTGAAGCTGTAGGTGCTGTGGGACTCATCATTGGTTTATGGTTGGATTCTTTAAGTGGTTTGGGTGCTTTATTGTTGGCTGTTACGATGTTTTTTGCTGTATTAACACACCTTGTAAGAGTGAAGGATCCCGTCTCTAAAGCATTACCGGCATTTTTATTATTTGTATTTACTTTGATTGTGACGATTGCCAACTGGTCAGAAATGATGGAATTGTTTTAAAAGTAGAAAATCATTTTTGAGAGATATTGAAACGTGAAGAAGGGTTTAGATTTTAGACCTTTCTCACGTTTTTTTGTTCTACTTTAAGAAAAGATAATTAAGATTGTCACAAATGTTATGCTTATTTCGTTTTAATAATTGAAGAAACATAAACAAACTAATGGAGGTATTTAATATGAGTCAAAGATTAGAAGTAGAACAAGGTGTTTACAAAGCCATGATGGGGATGGAGAGTTATTTAAATGAAAGTGAATTGCCTAAAACGTTATTAGAATTAATTAAAATGCGTTCTTCACAGATCAATGGTTGTGCATTTTGTATGGATATGCATGCTGCAGATGCAATCAAAGAAGGAGAAACGAACCAACGTTTACATGTTTTGTCTGCTTGGAGAGAAACGAACTTTTTTACATCCGAAGAAAAAGTTGCACTGGCACTGACAGAAGCAGTAACCATTTTGCAGGAACATGAAAAGATTGAAAAGGCTTTTGAAGAGGCCAGTTTACATTTTGACAAGAAAAAATTAAATGATATTTTAGCAGCGATTGTTACTATCAATGGTTGGAATCGTATTGCCATAACGGCAGGAATGCCAATTGAAAAACAATAAATATGAATCGCTATCTATTTCTTACGTATAGATAGTGATTCGTTAGTTGAGGTACATTTGTGGTACAATACATGCATTGTACTGGAGAAAGGTGTACCCACTAGATGACAGATAAAAACAAAGGAATCATTTTACTAATACTAGCAGCGCTTGGGTTTTCATTGATGGCGATGTTTGTCAAACTTTCAGGTGATTTACCTACAACACAAAAAACATTTTTTAGAAATCTCATTTCTGCGATCATTTCTTTTGGGATGGTTGTTTATTATAAGGAGAGTTTGTTTGGAAAACGTGAGAATCAATCGATTTTATTATTAAGATCCGTTTTAGGAACGTTGGGTATTTTATTTTTCTTTTATTCCATTGACCATCTTGTTCTTTCAGATGCAGACATGTTAAATAAACTAAGTCCTTTTTTATTGATCATTTTCTGTGCTATCTTTTTGAAGGAGAAGGCCAAGTCTTACCAAATCGTCGCAATTACGATTGCTTTTTTGGGGACGTTGTTCATTATTAAACCGCAATTTTCGGTGGATGTTTTCCCATATATGATGGGCGTATTATCGTCTATTTTTGCAGCAGGAGCGTATACGACTTTAAGGGTTTTAGGAAAGAAGGAAAAGTCCTATACGATTGTTTTTTATTTCTCGGCTTTTTCCACCATGATTTTGCTTCCTTTTTTGATCCTTTTTTATGAACCGATGAGTTTACAACAGCTGATTTATTTATTATTAGCTGGGGTGTTTGCCACAGTTGGACAATTCGGCATTACACTTGCTTATAAATTTGCACCTGCAAATGAGATTTCTATCTTTTTCTATATGAATGTTGTATTTTCGGCAGTGATTAGTATGATCATCTTCAGTCAAACACCGGATGTATTCAGTATTGTTGGTTATATCGTCATTTTCAGCGCTGCCTTTTATATGTTTGTTAAAAATAATCATATTGCCAACAGGACAAATCCAATGACTCCGCCTAGTAAACAGTAGTACAACATTGGTAACATCGTATATCGAATGATTGTACCTTCTTTACCGTATAAATTGACTACAGATGCAGCAGCGACCACATTTAAAATACAGATCATATTTCCGCCATTTGCTCCAAGTGCTTGTAACGATACAATAATATCTGGATTAGACCCAATTTGTTCCGCAGTACTGAACTGAAACAAGGAGAACATCATATTGCTGAATGTTGCACTCCCGGAAATAAAAGAACCGAGTGCCCCAACAAAAGGTGCAAATAGAGGCCAAGATTGTCCAAGTGTTTCGGCAGCAGAGTTAGCAAGTTCAATCGGCATGCTTGATAAACCAGACTCATTAATACTTGAATTTATAAAAATCCGTACCATCGGAACGGCTGTCCCAAGCGCAATCAAACTGCCAACCATGGTTTTTAAGGATGTATTGATTGTAGAGAAGACTTGTTGTTTTGTAAAACGATATATTATAAAGGAAATCAATACAGTAACGATAAAAATTGTGCCAGGTAAATATAACGGTTCGAGTTCTGTGCTAATTTCTGTGCCTATAATATTTACCCATGTAATTTTAAAAGATTTTAACCACTCCTTGAATGGGAGGATTTCAATCCGGGTAATGACGAGTAATAGAAGTACTATTAAATAGGGAATCCATGCTTTGAATAAGGAGGGTTGGTTTACGGTATTATCGTTTTGATCAAGATCATTCTCTTTTGAATTTTCAAGTTCTAGTTCATATGGAATCTTAGGTAATAAAAACTGTTTTTTCGCAGCAAGAATGACTAATATTAAACCTATAAAACCACCCATAATGGATGGGAATTCTGGTCCTAATAGTATAGCAACAAGCAATGATGAAATGGAAAAACTAAATCCAGCGAATAAAGCAAATTTCCATATGGCTAACCCATCTTTCCAGCTTTTATTTTTTCCAAAAAACTTTGTATAAATGACAACTAATAATAAAGGAATAAAGGAACCAACAAATAAATCGATCCATGCCACTTGAACTGCAATGTTAGCTACATATTCCATTAAAGTGAGCTGTTCATTTTGTAAATAAGCATTTACATTTGGAGCAAGTGCACCTTCCGTTTGTAATCCTTGTCCGATTCCTACTAACATAGGTGTCCCCACTGCGCCGAAAGTTACTGGAGAGCTATCAGCAACTAGTGTTAAAACAACAGCAGGTAAAGGAGCAAATCCAAGCGCTACCAAAAGAGGTGCACCGATTGCTGCAGGTGTACCAAATCCAGCAGCACCTTCAATGAAGGCACCGAATAACCAAGCTACAATAATGATTTGAACTCGGGCATCTGAACTAATGTTCATAAATCCTGTACGTATAGAGTCCATGGCTCTGCTATTTTTTAACGTATTTAGAAGTAGGATCGCTCCAAAAACGATATATAAAATTGAAAAGGCAACAATCACACCCTGTAAGGATGAAGCAGCGATATGTTGTAAGGACACCTCCCAAAAGAAATAAGTAAATATGGCTGTTACCAAAAAACTGATCGGCATTGCTGTTGCAGCAGGAATACGCAAAATGACTAAAAATATAAACACAGATAAGACAGGCATTAATGCTGTGATCCATTGTAAAATGTCCATGTTATGTACTTCCTTTTTGAATATTTTTGTTATGTAAGTATTTGAATATTTTGTAAGTATTTTAGATATTGTATCATACAAATTTAATTTTTATATGATTCTCAAACAGATGGTCTAATATTCCCTTCAGTTGGAATATTAAACTAAAAAAGAACCTTCTAATTCACATGATTAGTGATTTAGAAGGTTTTATGGTTCTATGGTTTATTTGGGTTTGGATCGGCGGCATTGCCATTTATTATTGTATTCAAAACGCCCAGTTCCCGTTACGGAATAATGGTTCTCTTTTTCCATCCGCTGTTTCACCATCAATATTCATTTTATCAGATCCGATCATGAAATCTACATGGGTTAAGCTATCGTTTGCTCCTAGTTGGTCTAGCTCTTCTCTAGTCATTTGGGTGCCACCTTCTAGGTTAGATGCATAAGCACTACCGATTGCAAGATGATTGGAAGCATTTTCATCAAATAACGTATTGTAAAAAATGAGATTGGAATTTGAGATCGGTGAATCATGTGGAACAAGCGCAACTTCACCTAAAAAGTGCGATCCTTCATCTGTATCTATTAAAGTTTTTAATGTATTATAGCCTTGCTCTGCTTCAAAATCTACGATTTTTCCGTTTTCAAAAGTGATTTTGAAATTATCTATTAAATTACCACCATAACTTAGCGGCTTTGTACTGGAAACATAGCCGTTTACACCTGTTTTTAATGGCAATGTAAATACCTCTTCTGTTGGCATGTTGGCAAAGAATTCGATGCCTTTTTCATTCTGCGAACTTCCGCCTGTCCAAAGATGTTTTTCATGAAGTTCTATCTTAAGTTTTGTACCTGGCGCTTCATAATGTAAATACTTGTATTTTTTCTCGTTTAAAAAGTCTGCTTTGTTATGTATTTTTTCATCATGTTCTTTCCACGCTTGAATAGGGTCATCTACATCTACTCTTGCAATTTTGAAAATGGCATCCCAAAGCTTTGCAACCTGTTCCTCCTCTGGCACGTCTGGAAATACTTTGGCTGCCCATGCTTTTGAAGGTGTGGCTAAAACATTCCAGCTTGTTTTGTCAGCTTGGATGTACTCACCGAATTTCTTAAAAGCTTGTCCTCCTGCTTTTTGGGATGCAGCAATTTTTTCAGTGTCAACCCCTTTTAATAAATCTGGATCGTCTGATACTATGGATAGTACTGCAGCACCTTCCTCTACAAGTTTAGTGTGACCATTGGCTTTCCAAGTTGGAAATTCTTTAAATGATTCTACTGGTGCCATATCATACTTGACGCGGGTGATTTGACTATCTCTCCAGTCTACGATAACATCCTGTGCTCCTAATTCATAAGCTTTTTTTGTTAATAAACGAACAAAATTTGCTTCTGTAAGATCACATTTTATTAAAAGTTTTTGGCCTTTTTGAATATTGACACCAATTTTTAGTGCGATTTCAACATATTTTTCTAAATTACGTTCAAAATGAGTCATTTATAAATACCACCTTTATTGAAAATAAAAAAATATAAAACCCCCGCTTCAATTGAAAACAAGTGAAGTGGGGGATGATTTCAGTTATAATTAAAACGCCCAGTTTCCGTTACGGAATAATGGTTCTCTCTTTCCATCCGCTGTTTCGCCATCAATGTTCATTTCTGCGGAACCAACCATGAAGTCCTGATGTACTAAACTATTGTTTGCCCCTAACTCAGCAAGCTGATCTCTTGTCATTTGTTTACCACCTTCAAAGCTGAACGCATAGGCACTACCGATCGCAAGGTGATTGGAAGCATTTTCATCAAATAATGTGTTGTAAAAAATGAGATTGGAATTTGAGATCGGTGAATCATGTGGAACTAGCGCCACTTCACCTAAAAAGTGTGAACCTTCATCTGTTTCAATCAAAGTTTTTAGAGTATCATAGCCCTGTTCTGCTTCAAAATCTACGATTTTTCCGTTTTCAAAAGTGATTTTGAAATTATCAATTAAATTACCACCATAACTTAGCGGCTTAGTACTGGAGACATAACCATTAACACCTGTTTTCAAAGGTGCAGTGAATACTTCTTCAGTTGGAATGTTAGCAAAGAAATCGATGCCTTTTTCATTTGGTGAGCTTCCGCCTAACCATAAATGTTTTTCAGGTAATTCGATCGTTAATTTTGTACCTGGTGCTTCATAATGTAAAAATTTATATTTTTTCTCATTTAAAAAGTCTGCTTTGTCATGCAACTTTTTATCATGGTCTTTCCATGCTTGGATAGGATCATCCTGATCTACTCTTGTAATACTAAAAAAGGTATCCCAAAGCTTTTCAACTTGCTCCTCTTCTGGAACATCTGGAAATACTTTAGCTGCCCATACTTTTGAAGATACCCCAATGATATTCCAGCTTGTTTTATCCGATTGGATATACTCACGGAATTTGCTTAATGCTTGACCTTGAGCTTTTTGAGCTGCAGCAATCTTTGGAGTTTCGACCCCTCTTAATAAATCTGGATCATCTGAATAAATAGAAAGAACAGCGGTTCCTTCTTCTACAAGTTCTGTGTAACCTTGGGCAACCCAAGCAGGGAATTCTTGAAATGATTCTAATGGCGCGTTGTCATATTTAATACGAGTAATCTCGCTATCCTTCCAATCAACAATAACGTCCTTTGCACCTAACTCATAAGCCTTTTTCGTTAATAAACGTACGAAATCCGCAGCAGTTAATCCACAGCGAATTAGTAGCTTTTGACCTTTTTGAATATTGACGCCTACTTTTAGTGTAACTTCAGCGTATTTTTCTAAATTACGTTCAAAATTGCTCATTAATAAAATACCACCTTCATGGAAATTTTTTCATTATATGTATGTTGTAATGAATGAAAGATCTTATATGTTCAGATTAACAATAGCGCTTACGTGTTTCAAGTCATTGGAGTAAAGGGGTACAATCTACTCCAAAAAAGTAGCGTTTTAAGCATTACTTACTAGGTTTTATGACCCTTCCAGCTATTTTTGTAATCAGTTGTCGAGGGAAGAACCTAGGCAAGTTTGCAACGAAGTAGTTTCCTACCCCATCAATGGCATAACTTTTCCCTTTTTTTAAAGCTTTCATTGCAGTATCTACAACTTGCTCTGAGGTTCTCATGTTTTTCGCACCAAATCCCCCAGAAACCTCAAAGAAATTCGTAGCAGTTGCTCCAGGACAAACTGCCAGTACTTTTACACCTTTTGGTTTTAATTCACTCCACAAGGCTTCGGAAAAGGATAATACAAAAGCTTTCGTTGCACCGTACACGGCCATCTTTGGAAGTGGTTGAAATGCAGCTGTGGAAGCTAAGTTGATAATTGCTCCTTCCCTCTTTTTTTCCATGTCTGCTGCGAAGAGGTATGTCATATCTACAAGTGCACTGACATTTACCATGATCTGACCATGCGCTTGTTCTAGATCATTGTATATAAAACTGCCAACTTGTCCAAAACCCGCGTTGTTAATAAGCATATCCACATGAAGGTTAAGCTCTTCCACCACTTTTTTAACTTCTTTTCCAGCGTTTTCTTTACTTAAATCTGAAACAATGACATAGGTTTTTACACCATATTTATCATGGTATTGTTTAGCTAGTTCTTCTAACTTCTGCTCAGAACGAGCGACTAAAATTAGATTCATTCCTTGTCCAGCTAGTTTATTCGCAAATACTTCTCCAATACCTGAAGAAGCACCTGTGATGAGTGCTGTTTTATTTTTATACTCCATTATGTTTTCTCCCTTTTTCTTTCAATTAAACCATTTAAACGCTTTCTTTTCAAATCGCATGTTTTCAACTTTTGAGAGCGGCAATCAGTCAGTATCCAGTTTAATATGGCATTTATTTTCCAACAATATTCGGCGTAGGTTTAATTGGAGGATCGCTTGTTAATAAACTATATTCGCTAATTTATCTGGATTTCTTACCGTATATATTTCTTTTATTTTATTGTTTTCAATGCGGTAAGTTGTAACATTTACTGGTATCTTGTTTTCATAAGCGATAAATCCAGGCTGACCATTGATGTTGGTTAGTTTAATTTCGGTTTTTTGAGTTGCTTTTTTTGAGATTCCTAATAGGAAAGATAGGACTCTAGAGCGTGATTTGATTGGATTTATAGCTGCAATCACTTTACCACCACCATCGGAATATAGGACTACATCCTCTGATAATAATTGAGTTAACTGTTGGGCATTTTCAGTAGATAATGCATTTAAAAATCTTGTGACGATATTTTCATTTTCCTCATAAGTGAAGCTGGTTTCATTTTGGTTAAGGTTAATTTTTTGTTTTGTTCTACTAAAAATCTTGCGGCAGTTGGATTCAGTTTTTTCTGTGATTTCTGCTATTTCTTGATAATCTAAGTTTAATACCTCACGTAAAATGAAAACCGTTCTTTCGATGGGAGTGAGTTTTTCCATCATATATAAATAGGCGGTTGAAAGATATTCTTTTCCAATGATATCTTTCGTAGGGTCCTGATGAGTATGATCCATAACTAACGGTTCTGGCAACCATGGCCCCACATATACTTCTCTTTTTTTCCGCGCTGATTTTAAAACATCTAGGCAACGATTGGTAGTGATTTTACAGAGATACGCTTTTGTATTTTCGATGTGTTCAAGATTTCTTGTACTTGCTGTTACAAAGGTATCTTGAACGATATCCTCAGCATCTACAATCGTTCCTAACATGCGATAGGCTATAGAAAATAATAATGGTCGATAGGAATCAAATAGCTCTTTCATGACGAGTTTCTCCTTTCATGGTAATAGTCACATTACATGTTACATGGTTTTTGCCTGTTCTATAATGGCATCGGCTGCGGACTTAGCGCTTGTGATAGAGGCATCTACTAACAGACCTTTTGTAGTCACCCAGTCTCCTGCTACATATAATCCTGGAATCTCGGGAATTTCAGAATTTATACTAGGCATATTTGTTGATGGTAGTGCATTGTAAACTGTCAAAGAAGGCAAGTATCGTTGAAAAACAACTTCTTCCTCCCAGTCTGGTTCTATCTTATCTAGAAATTTCTTTAATTGATTGTGATTTTTTTTAGGATCTAGTTTTTCATCTGTAGGTAAGTATTTACCAAGGTGAATGACGTGTAGATTTGGTTCTGTTGCAAGATTAGCTACGGCTGATTGATTGGAATAGTAAAGTGGTTCATCTAGTCCTAGTGCAAATTTAACATTAAGATTCGTTGTTTTCTTCAATACGATATCCCAGAAAGAGCCTTTCACAGGTATGCAGAGGTCACGATACAGTTTTAAAGTAGATGACAACTTTTCCGATTTTACCATGGATAAAGTATTCGCTGGTGTGGATGTAGAAATGACATGTTTTGTCGTAAATGTCTCATCCAAACTATCAATTAATGTGATATCAGGACTAGCTCCGAGGAGTTCAGTGATATGGTGATTTTCTTTGATGGTTACCCCATAAGATAAGGCTTGTTGTTTGAGTTGATCAACGAGTGTTTGCCACCCGCCATCCAAGTATCGAACGCCAGTTAAGCCTAATTTCACCTGTTCTATGATTATACCAGCACTTGATCGCTTTGGATCATTGCAATACGAAGAAAGCCTACATAACATGTAGAATAATTTTTTCACTTTCTCTTCCTTTAGATGAGCTTCAACCCAATCATATAAGCTGATATTTTGTATGAACTGTGTATTTATTTTGTTTAATCCACTGACTAATTTGATGAATTCCCTTTTTTCCTTCCATTTTAATAGTTTGGAGGTTAATAAAGCGACTGGACTTAGTGTTAATGGATAGGTTTTATTTTCATACAAAAGTGTCCCTTTTGAAGCTGGAGAACCCCCGTTTAATGTGATATTTAATTCCTCAAGGATTTTTACACCGGGTCCATTTGGATAAATCGCATGCGGTCCTAAATTTAACAAACCACCTGCTTTTTCTATAGTAGCAGCACGACCGCCGATTTGTTTTGCTTTTTCAAGAATGAGTACTTTTTTGTTTTCTTTGGCTAAAATAACGGAAGCGGTAAGCCCTGCAATGCCTCCGCCTATAATGATTACATCCCATTTTTGTTGATTTTCAGTCATTTAAAATCACTCTCCTCTATGTTTTACTTACATAACGAGGAGCGAGAATGTTTTGTGACAATGAAATGAAAGGTTATATTATTTAGATTGCTTCTGATACATATCCATACCAAATAAGTTGTCTAGTAAATCAGGAAGTTCATGTTGTTGATATTCCTTTTTTGATTTTTCACCATTTATCGTTGTGATGATCTCATGATTGGTTAATGTAATTCTTCCAGTCTCAGTTGCTTTCGTTACAACCTTTTTTTGAGTAAAGGGAGATTCTGGACTGGTTTGATTCCACCTACAAACCTCTTCGAAAAATGAAAATGTTCTAGGTGTTGTAGTGAAACGATAAACTGCAGCCCATTCATCATGTATGAGTTGTTGTAAATGTAAAGATTCCTCAACAGGATAAATTCTATATTTTCCACCGATATCTTCAATGATTTCTCCAGTTAAGGGTATTGGAGAACGAGCTGTATATCCAGTCCCAACATCAATCAAATATTCAACACCATTCATAGTTACTATATTAGCTAAATGTGTGTTTTCCATGTACCACAGATTTTTTTCTCTAGCAATCGTTGATGAGATCATTTTCACTTCATAACCAAGTTGTTTTAGTAACCAATGAAATATTCCATTAAGTTCGTAACAGAAACCTCCCCTATGATTTTGTACGATTTTATGATAAATCTGGGGCAAATCTAGTTGAATGGACACCTTATTTATCACATCCAAATTTTCAAAGGGTACATGATATAGATTTTGTGTTTGTAACAACTTTAAATCTTCAATAACATCTCCTGTTTTAGATTGAACTTTTATCCTCTTTAAATATTCATTTACATTCATGTCTTTATTTGTAGTCATCTTGAATCACTCTCCTCACTATTGTAACTACACGACGAGGAGCGAGGGCGTTTTGTGACATTTTGAGAACATTTTTGTAAAAAATTTAAAGTTGAATTTATGTTAGGTTCACCATTCATGTTTCTGATGCATATCAATACCAAACAAGTTGTTTAACAAATCAGGACGTTCATGTTGTTGATATTCCTTTTTCGATTTTTCACCATTTATCGTTGTGATGATCTCATGATTAGTTAATGTAATTCTTCCTGTCTGATTTGTTTTTGTTACAATTATTTTTTGTGTAAAGTGAGATTCCGGGCTGGTTTGATTCAACTTGCAAACCTCTTCAAAAAAAGAAAATATTCTGGGTGTAGTTGTGAAACGATATTCTGCAGTCCATTCATCATCTATGAGTTTTTGTAAGTGTAAAAACTCCCCAACAGGATGCACTCTATATTTTCCACTGATATCTTCAACAACATCTCCAGTTAGAGGGACTGGAGATCGAACGGTATCCCCAGCTCCAACTTCTATCAAATATTCAACATTATTCATAGTTACTATATTAGCTAAATGTGTGTTTTCCATATACCACTGATTTTTTTCTCTAGCAATTGTTGATGAGATCATTTTCACTTCATAACCAAGTTGTTTTAGTAACCAATGAAATAATCCATTGATTTCATAACAGAACCCACCCCTATGATTACGTACGATTTTATGATAAATATGAGACAGATCTAATCGAATGGGGACCTTATTTATCACATCCAAATTTTCAAATGGTACATGATATAAATTTTGTGTTTGTAACTGTTTTAAATCTTCAAAAGCATCACCAGTTCTAGATTGAAACTTTATTCTTTTTAAATATTCATTTACATTCATATTTTTCATAACTACACCTTCCTTTTCGGATTTTAAATAAAGGAACCTTCTTTCGGTTGCATTTTACTTTGATGGGATATCCATCATTCCAGCTTTAACCTTTGTGTTTGAGGTTTCATTAAAGTAACGTTTGCTCATCATAGCTATAAAAACAGAAATAATTAGTATTAAACTTAATATAGATACAGCTGGTATTGTACCAGTATTAGGAATCATCACTGTAAAGCTACCAATCAATGTGATCCTGAGCATAAGACCCATCGTTTCAAATAAACTGTTTACTCTTCCCATTTTTTCATTAGGGATCGTTTCCATCATTAGTGTATTTCGTGCTACTCTGGTACTTGCATTACCAAATCCTCGAAATATGGAAAGAATTAAAAACAATAAGGTAAATGGGAAAATGGAGACAAGTATCATAGAAATCGTAAAGGTAATAATACCTATGAGAATAATCTGAGTATTGCCAAATCGTTTGATGAACACAGGGATTAAAATTCCTGCAAGAAGGGAGCCGACCCCAAATAACATTCCTTGTAATCCATAAATACTGCCACTTGCTTGTAGTGTTGATTCAATATAAATAGGAAAGACATAATTTGTAACCATGACAGTAATGAATGGGATGAACGCAGATAATAAAAAGAAAAAGAGTAACGGATGATCCTTGAGGTAAACATATCCTTCATGCATTTTTCCCCAAAATGATTTTCTTTCAGTATGGGTTCGGTTGGATTGGATGTATGGGATCGTGTATAAAATCATAAACGCAATCGTATAGGTAACAGCATCTATGAATAATATCCAGTGTAAGTCTAGTCTACCAAGTAAGATACTCGCAATCCCTCCAGCAACGATGAAAGTAGATAACTGCCCTTGAATTTCCATCATGCCGTTTAAACTTTTGTATAAACTGCGGTCAAAGATTTCTTGATTCATTGCAAACATCGTTGGATAAAATAATGAAAAATAAAATGATCCTGTTAAAAATAAAATCACTAAATGCCAAGTCTGATATTCAACACCCAAAAAACCGATTAGTGAAAATAAACCGACCACTGTAAAACCAATCATTTGCCCCCATAATAGTAATTTCTTTCTGGAATGATAATCTATCAAATTACCAATGAGGGGTGCTGCAAAAAATAAAGCGATGGTTGTAATCAATGAAACATACCCAAAAGCATTTGCTCCACCCTCCCTAGTGACAAATACCCATGGTATAGCAAACATCGTAATTCCTGAACCAATGGATGAAAAAACATTAGCAGTTAATATTTTGATAAAACGTTGATCTTGAAAAATGGAAGTCATGATGGATGGCTCCTCTCCTCTGTTTTTGATGTCTTTATATGTAAATTATAAGCTTCAGAGGATGGATTCGCCTCATCACTAAGCTTTAAAATCATCTACAACTTTCGTATGATATAATGACAAAAAAGATTCCAAACATAGAGAAAAAGTTCGGACTAGTTCTGTGATTTCACATTTGAAAAAGTGATTGAAAAGGTGTGTAAGTTATTTAAAGAAAGTAGCTGCTTACTATGAATCTAGATGTCTCCAGCTTCACAAACGACTGGGTGATGGTCTTAAAAGAAGAAATTGAAAAAGAATACTATCAACAATTGGTGCAGTTTTTACGAGAGGAGTATGAAACTCAGATTATTTATCCACCAAAAGAACATATTTTTAATGCTTTACAATATACCTCATACGAAAATACAAAAGTGGTTATTCTTGGACAAGATCCATATCATGGACAGAATCAAGCACACGGTTTAAGTTTTTCGGTACAACAAGGAGTACAGACACCACCGTCCTTAAAAAACATTTTTAAAGAGTTGCGTGATGACCTGAGTTTCCCAATTCCTGAACATGGCTGTCTCGAAAAATGGGCTGCACAAGGTGTTTTATTATTAAATACAGTTTTAACAGTCCGGGAAGGACAAGCTCATTCTCATAAAGGGAAAGGGTGGGAGACATTTACGGATCAAGTGATGATCTCATTAAATGATCGTTCTGAACCCGTTGTGTTTATACTATGGGGTAAACCCGCTCAAATGAAACGAAAGTTAATTACTGCACCACAACATCATATTATTGAAGCACCTCATCCTAGTCCATTATCAGCACATCGAGGTTTTTTTGGCAGTTCCCCTTTTTCAAAAGTGAATGCATTTTTGAGGAGGAAGGGGAAAGAAGAGATAAACTGGGGTACAAACACCTGACGGTCTCATACAATAGCCGCAGTAAATGCGGTAGGCATAAAGTCAATTTTGAGATAGACCGCAACCTAATGGGAAATAGAAGGCGGTCTATTTTTTATATACTTTTTGATCTAGACCAAAGTCCAGGTTAGAACTAGTCGGAAGTATGTTTTGGTAAACCCTGAAATGTCCTACAATGCTATTAATAAGACATATGAAGGGCGGTCATTTTTAACAGCATAATTATGGAGTACAAATGATTAACTCTTAATTGTAATGAAAATGGTTAAAATAACATAATATGGGTATGTGTGAAAACCATCAGATGTTAAGAACATTTGATGGTTCCATATTATTTGCTGTAACAAAATCAAATATATTAAGAAATTGGAAATGATTAAAAGGGGAGGAACATAATGAAAAAAACGTTTTTAGGAATGATGCTGGTTTTTTTACTAGTTTTAACTGGATGTAGCGATGTGGTGGTTGGAAGTTTAGAGACGGAAACAATTGAGATTAAAAAAGATAATTCCACAGAATTAGAGGTAACTTTAGATATTGGTATAGGTGAATTGCAAGTTTCTGAAGGAGCAGACGAATGGATGGAAGGAATTATTGAATATAATGTAGAGAATTTAGATCCAGAAGTTACCTATGAACTTATAGAAAATAAAGGTCAGGCTGTGATTAAACAAAATGAAGGTAATTTTGGATTCAACAATGTTGGTGACGTTGAAAATAGCTGGGATTTAAAACTAACCAATGAAATCCCAATAGATTTAAAAATCGATGCAGGTGTTTCAGAAACAGAGCTAGATTTGCGTGGACTTCAATTAAAAAATTTAGAGGTTGATGCAGGTGTGGGTGAAATTACAATTGATATCAGTGGTCAATGGGAAGAGAGTTTCAATGCAGTGCTTACTACGGGTATAGGTAGTTCCACCATTATATTGCCATCTGATATTGGAGTTATCATTGAATCTGATAAGGGAATTGTTGCAGCTGATTTTATAAATTTAATATCACTAGGTGATGGATTTTATGTGAATGAAGCATACGACGCCTCTGATAGTCATCATATTAAAATTGAAGCAGATTTAGGTATTGGTGAAGTTGTTTTTAAAGTGAAATAATACAATGACTCAATGAGCGTAACATCCTAACAAGGCTTATAAATTCAAATCGAAATAGACCGCAACTCCCTAATAAAATAGAGGGGCGGTCTATTCCTTATCTTTTCACTTCATAATACTCCAAATACCAATCTACAAAACGACTGATTCCTTCCTCAATTGTAGTTTTTGGTTTATAGCCCACATCCTTAATTAACCTATCTACATCCGCATATGTTTCAGATAAATCCCCTGATCGCATAGGGAGAAGTTCTTTATTGGCTTGAATACCTAGTTTCTTTTCCAATACCTCAATAAACTCCATTAAATCTATTGGATTCTGATTTCCAATGTTATAGATTTTATAAGGTAAAACCTTTGCATTTGAATGTAGTTTTGTGGATATCTTATCCTGGGTCTTCATGTTGTTTTTCTCAATCAATCGAACGATGCCCTCTATAATATCATCAACATATATGAAATCTCTTTTCATATTCCCATGATTATAAACTTTAATCGTTTTGCCACTTAAAATGGACTTCGTAAATAAAAATAAAACCATATCAGGGCGTCCCCAAGGGCCATAGACTGTAAAAAACCTTAATCCAATTGTAGGCGTGCCAAATTGAGAAGTATATGTGTATGCCATTAATTCATTACTTTTTTTAGTCATGCCATATAAGTTAAGGGGGTGATCAACCTGATGTTTTTCTGAAAATGGCATTTCTGTGTTTGCCCCATAAACAAAGCTTGAAGAAGCATAAATCAGCTGTTCAGATTGATGATTACGACAAGCCTCTAATATATTTAGAAATCCAGTTATATTCGTATCAATATAAGCTTGAGGATTTTCAAAGCTATATAAAACCCCAGGTTGAGCAGCTAAATGAACGACAGACATAAATTTACTTTCTGAAAAAATTTTATTTATTTTACCCCCATCCTCAATGGAGATTTGTTGATAAGTGAAGTTTTCATGAGGAAGAAGTTGTTTTAAACGACCTTTCTTTAATAAAACATCATAGTATGGTGTTAAATTATCAATCCCTATAACGGAGTAACCTTGATGTAATAAACGTTTTGTAAGATGGTAACCAATGAATCCAGCACAGCCTGTGACTAATATTTGGTTTTGTGAGGACAATGATATCTACTCCCTTCCTATCGATAAATGAGAACATCAAAATAGTATATGATTGGAATAAAAAAATATAGAACATATATTTGTTGTTAACAGTTTGTGGATAAATTCGTGTTTTCCACAGGTTCAGCTTAAGACCTTTTTCTTTTCAGTAAAAGAGACTAAAAAAACGTCATAAATCTCCAGGTTCATATAGTTAACTAAATCAACAGAAATAGTACAAGCTATTGAAAATATAATTCTATCTAAAACCACAGAAGTTATCACAGGAAGCTGCCGTATAGAACAATTAAACTCTTTATCGACTGAGGTTTTTCAGGGAGTCATTCTTGCTTTATGTGAAAAGGTTTTAAATATGAAAAGTTCCTTTAAAGAATACATGTCTCTTATAAAAACATCTTTTTTATTCTCTGGCGTATGAATATTGAAGGTTTAATCCCACTACAAATGGATTACATTGGAGAAGTTAGAAAATCGGAAGCTTCAACACCTGTAGAAATGAAACACATTAATCGAATTTTAAACAAATTAAATAGAGGTCAAATGGGTCTATATATTACCACATCTCTGAAGGAGCAGACGAATGGATGGAAGGAATTATCGAATATAATGTAGAAAATTTAGATCCAGAAGTTACCTATGAACTTATAGAAAATAAAGGTCAGGCTGTGATTAAACAAAATGAAGGTAATTTTGGATTCAACAATGTTGGTGACGTTGAAAATAGCTGGGATTTAAAACTAACCAATGAAATCCCAATAGATTTAAAAATCGATGCAGGTGTTTCAGAAACAGAGCTAGATTTGCGTGGACTTCAATTAAAAAATTTAGAGGTTGATGCAGGTGTGGATGAAATTACAATTGATATCAGTGGTCAATGGGAAGAGAGTTTCAATGCAGTGCTTACTACGGGTATAGGTAGTTCCACCATTATATTGCCATCTGATATTGGAGTTATCATTGAATCTGATAAGGGAATTGTTGCAGCTGATTTTATAAATTTAATATCACTAGGTGATGGGTTTTATGTGAATGAAGCATACGACGCCTCTGATAGTCATCATATTAAAATTGAAGCAGATTTAGGTATTGGTGAAGTTGTTTTTAAAGTGAAATAAAACAATGACTCAATGAGCGTAATATCCTAACATGGCTTGTAAATCCAATCGAAATAGACCGCAACTCCCTAATAAAATAGAGGGGCGGTCTATTTCTTATTTTTTCACTTCATAATACTCTAAATACCAATCTACAAAACGACTGATACCTTCCTCAATTGTAGTATTGGGTTTGTAACCTACATCCTTGATTAACCTATCTACATCTGCATACGTTTCAGATAAATCCCCTGCTTGCATTGGGAGAAGTTCCTTTTTGGCTTGGATGCCTAATTTCTTTTCTAATACCTCAATAAACTCCATTAAATCTACTGGATTCTGGTTACCGATGTTATAGATCTTATAAGGTAAAACCTTTGTATTTGATTGTTGTTCTGTTAATGACTTATCCTGGCGACTGTTGTTGTCCTTCTCAATCAATCGAACGATGCCCTCTATAATATCATCAACATAAGTGAAATCTCTTTTCATATTCCCATGATTATAAACTTTTATTGTTTTCCCACTTAAAATGGACTTCGTAAATAAAAATAAAGCCATATCAGGGCGTCCCCAAGGACCATACACCGTGAAAAAACGTAATCCAATCGTAGGCGTCCCAAATTGAGAAGTATATGTATAAGCCATTAGCTCATTACTTTTTTTAGTCATGCCATATAAACTAAGGGGGTGGTCAACTCGATGTTCTTCTGAAAATGGCATTTCCGTGTTTGCTCCATATACCGAGCTTGAAGAAGCATAAATCAGCTGTTCAGGTTGATGATTACGGCAAGCCTCTAATATATTTAGAAATCCAGTAATATTCGTATCTATATAAGCTTGTGGATTTTCAAAGCTATATCGAACCCCAGGCTGAGCTGCTAAATGAACGACAGACGAAAATTCACTTTCAGAAAATATTTTATTTATTTTACCCCCATCTTCAATAGAGATCTGTTGATAAGTGAAGTTTTCATGAGGAAGAAGTTGTTTTAAACGACCTTTCTTTAATAAAACATCATAGTATGGTGTTAAATTATCAATCCCTATAACGGAGTAACCTTGATGTAATAAACGTTTTGTAAGATGGTAACCAATGAATCCAGCACATCCTGTGACTAATATTTGTTTTTGTGAAGACAATGATATCTACTTCCTTCCTATCAATAAATGAGAACATCAAAATAGTATATGATTGGAATAAAAAATATAGAACATATATTTGTTGTTAACAGTTTGTGGATAACATGTGGATAAGTTCGTGTTTTCCACAGATTCAGCTTAACACCTTTTTCTTTTCAGTAAAAGAGACTAAAAAAACGTCATAAATCTCCTTCTAGGTTCATATAATTAACTAAATCAACAGAAATAGTACAAGCTATTGAAAATATAAGGAGGGTTTTTTATGGAATTGGAATTTATGTTTTTCTTTTTGGCTATAGTAGGGATGTTTATTATCTGTTTTTTATATAAGATACATACTTTAACTGAAAACGAAGGAAGTTACACCGCAAATGAATTCTATAAACCCTTTGATATACAAAAGGAATACGAACGAGTGAACAAAGAACAAGCTCCGATTACACCATCTGTGGTGAGAATTAAACCTGCATTAAGTTCAACTGCACCAAGACATGAATGGACAAAACTCACACCTCACAAAGAAAATGTAGTCATAAACATCAAAAATCATAATCCCTTAAAACCACAGAAGTTATCACAGGAAGCTGCCGTATTAGAACATTTAAACTCTTTATCAAATGAGGTTTTTCAGGAAGTCATTCTTGCTTTATGTGAAAAGGTTTTAAATATGAAAAGTTCCTTTAAAGAATACATGTCTCCTATAAAAACATCTTTTTTATTCTCTGGCGTTATGAATATTGAAGGTTTAATTCCACTACAAATGGATTACATTGGAGAAGTTAGAAAATCGGAAGCTTCAACACCTGTAGAAATGAAACACATTAATCGAATTTTAAACAAATTAAATAGAGGTCAAATGGGTCTATATATTACCACATCCTATTTTACAGGATCCGCACAACAAGAAATAAAACGCAGTCGTTCCTCCATTAAGTTAATATCTGGGTTAGATCTTGTTAAATGTTTAACGGAGCATCAATTAATTGAAGGAAATCAAATAAAATCCTCATGGATTGATGAGATATGTAATAAAGAAAAGATGAGCGCATGAATAAAAAAACCTCTAACTCCTCACTATAAGGAGTGAAAGTACTAACCTAAAAAGTATTGGAGGTTTTTCCATGCCAAGTGAAAACACGAGTAAACAAAGGCAAAATCCAATCTCCCAAGCTCAAAACTCAGCGCAAAGAGCAGAAAATGCTGTTGAACAAGCACAGACACATCCTAATCAAACTACATTCCAACAAGCTGAGCATGCCATCAACAGAGCAGAACATGCACTCGATCAAGCTAAAGGTAGTGAAAATCAAGAGCCAGCCGATAGGATAGAGGAACGATTAAATCAACAAATTAAAAACCTAAAAGAAGTTGAAAATCAAACTCATTATGGAAGGTAATTTTTTGAAATTATTTAAAGCTGGATAGAATGAATGATAAGACAAGACTAATGAGAATAGTATCTATTTCATTAGTCTTTGTTTTTTTATCAGATCATAATTTGTTATATTATGGAGTATTTGTTACGGTTTTTCTCTCAGCAGGTTCACCATTTGTTGAATTTCTATGCTTTGACTTTGCTGTATCATCATCTTGGTCATTGCCTTGTTGTTTTTGTTTGGCTCTATTGTTTGTATTTCTAGACAAATGAACTCACTTCCCTTATTAAAATTGTACTACATGTGTATCTTTTGATATTTATTAAAATGTTATGCATTGCTGTGTCTACTCCATCATTTTCAAACTGTAATCTATAATGTGAATACAGTCGCTTTAAGACTTCGGGATGCAGCAAAAACACTAGCGGACATTCCGGATACAAGTGTACATCTTAGATCATACGTATTGATTCCAGCACTTGGATTATTATCCACTAAAGGAAAGTTTGGAAAGTTTGTATGTCTTCCTTCACCGGCTATCTCATAATCCATTTCATCATTGATCGTTGCAAGGACTTTACCATTACGAAGTATCTCAATTAGCACTTCAAAAGTTTGACTAGGAAGTGAGGAAATACGAACAGATGACATTACAGCAATTTGAACCATTGAATCCAGCGATACTTGTGTTTTAGTTGGTTTATTGACACATACATCGACAGTAGCTACAACTGTTTGAGGCATGACATTAAGATCAATTGCACCAGCATCAACATCATATGGGTCCTCTACTGAAAAACTTTGTGCAACAACAAAAGGTCCTTTATTTAGTCCCATAAAATAACCTCCCAACTTCATAAATTATCCGTTCATCCTATCTTATGAATAATCGAATGTATTTGCTTGGACTCCTATCCTTAGAAATTGGGATTGTAGAAAATAAATTTTAATTATTAAATTTTCTCAATAGAAAAATGGTAACTACTATGAATAGTTACCATTATTTTTAAGAGCTAAGTTGATTCCTAGTATTATAAAATTCAAAGAGTCACAAAGCGAAGCTGAAATGCTAGCCCACACTCTGGGATTACACTCAATTACTTTTACTGACTGATCTCTATCATCCACCCTCATATCAAAATGAGCAAGACCATTAAAATTTGCATATTTTAATATATCCTTTCCTATTTTCAAGACCTCTCTATTATCAAGAAATTCAAAACCACCTTTAACCCTACGTGATATGGACCAAGCAATCACTTTCCCCTCCATACAAAATACGCTTAAGTCAATATCATTACCTGGTATATATTCTTGTACAATATATTGTTCATAATTAGATTTCATAATATCTTTCTTTTTTTTTTCAAATGTCTTAAGCTCTTGTATTAACATTACTCCATTTCCCCCCTCACCGGTTGTTGGCTTTAATACAAATGGATAATTCATTGGTGGTAATTTACCATTATTTTTCTCAAATAAAATTGTCTTAGGCGTAGGGATGTGATAATTCTCTAAAAAACGATTGAACTTCCATTTATCATTTTGAGTCGTTAAAGTTTCTACGTCTGAAATTTGAAAGCAGGTAATGAATTGTTCAAGCGAATTCTTGAATTTAGCCATAAAAAGTGTAGTAACAATACAAGTAGGAATAACTATTTTACAATTAAATTCTTTTGTTATTGATTTAATAATTTCTGTAGTAGAAGGAGAATCTATTTGAAAAGCTTTATTAGAAACTTCAACAATTTTTATACACCTTGTGGATTTAATCTTTTTTTTCATATTATCTGTCCCTATAAAAATAAAATCTAATCCCTTTTTTTGTACCAAACATGTAATCGTTCCTCCTATTAATGCCTCATTTGTACCCAATATAAGAATATTCAAAACCATCCACTCCCTATAATTCCAAGAAATTTTATAATCATAACTATTCTAGAAAGTCCTACATAATTCTCACAACATCATTGTTTATTCAATGTCCTAATTAAATCTATTATTCTAAGTAACAACAATAATTTTGTCGATTAGTGTTTCAAATTGTATAATTTCAAGCTATAATTATAAATATTGGTTATTTCTTCCTTGAATTATGAATTTGAAAGGAGGGGTGATGATATTTGCAGCTGAAAATAAAACTATCCTTTATTTTTTCTACGATTGTTATTTTTATTTTGTTGTTAAATAACACGTTTAATTATTTTTCAACCCGAGAGATTTTACGTGAGGATAAAGAACAGGAAATGGTCTTGTTGGCGAATCGATTAGCTGCTTTCCTTCAATTTTCAGAAAACTCTTTTTATATTGACGTACCTGATCATTTGCTAGAGATGAATTTTTCAAACAATGAAAGTGTATTAGAAATTGCTGGATTTGATCCGCATACCAATAAAGAAATGCCTGTGTTAGCTCAGAACAGTCAAAACAATACAGATCAACCTCGATCGATTAATGATTTTATTCAGGTAGAAAAACATGACTATCATACAGAAACAGATGTGGATTTCATAACACAGGTACTAGATACAGGTCAGTACATGAGTTATATTTCAAATTATCAGGATCAAAAAGTAATGAAAATCTTCACCCCGATTGCCATGGATAAACCGTATGTCATGAGCATTGTATTTGACTATAGTGATATACAGAAAGTGTTAAACAAACAACTGTGTTTTAATTTCATAATTTTAATGTCAGCCATTGGAATCATTATTTTCTCTAGTTATATTTTCGCTGGATTTATCGTGGAACCTCTTCAGAAAATTCTACTTAATTTACATGATATTAGTAACGGGAAGTTCGGAGTTCAAGTAGAGGTAAATCGAAAAGATGAATTAGGTATATTGAGTGAAAGGGTAAATCTATTATCTTTGAATTTAAAAAAGTATCAGCAATCCGAAGAGATGTTAATCAAATCGGAAAAACTATCTGTAGTAGGCCAGTTAGCTGCTGGGGTAGCTCATGAAATTCGAAATCCACTAACTTCTTTAATTGGATTTTTAAACTTAATTAAACATGGCAAGGAAATGAACAAGGAAGTTTTGGAGGTGATGACTTCAGAGCTTCACAGGATCGAATTGATTTTAAGTGAGCTGTTGGTACTTGCTAAACCGCAAGAAATTACATATAAACATAAAAACATACATAACATACTTAAGGATGTACTGACGTTAATTGAAATACAAGCCACACAAAACAATGTGAAAATACAGTTGGACATAGAAGAAAAAGTACCGTTCATTGATTGTGATGAAAACCAATTGAAACAAGTGTTCATTAATTTATTGAAAAATGCAATTGAAGCCATGCCTTCTGGAGGAAATATCTTTATTTTCGTTAAAATGAATGAAGATGAAAAAGTATTGATCAGCATTCAGGATGATGGGTGTGGGATGAATGAGGAAGAAGTATGTAAGTTAGGCGAACCTTTCTTTACGAGTAAGGAAGAAGGAACAGGTTTAGGATTCATGTTAAGTGAAAAGATGATACATAATCATAAGGGAAGCATGCATATTCATAGTATCAAAGATGTAGGAACCAGTGTGGATATTATTTTGCCTTTAACACAAGATTTGGATACATAATCGTCAATAATCGTTCATTGCCTCAACGCAAGTATTCATGTTAAGATATTGAAAGATACACTAGGGGAGCCGATCGGCTGAGATAGAATGAAATTCTGGACCCTTTGTACCTGATCTGGGTTATTCCAGCGTAGGGAAGTGAAGATGAGATGTCATATTTTAAACGAAAAAACATCAATCCACTCTTTACGAATGAAGGAGTGGATTTTTTTATGTCTGGGCGAGAATTGCATGTGATCTCGAATGGGAAGGATTCTTTACAACATTTCGCTGATATTGCGGGACAGATTCATCCCTATGTAACAGCTTTTCATATTCGAGAAAAACAAAAAAGTGCAAAAGAGCTTATGTTAGGTGTATCTTTTTTAAAAAAGAAAGGTGTCCCGCTTTCAAAAATCGTGATCAATGACCGAGTGGATGTAGCCGCTATTAGTCGTGTATCAGGGGTTCATCTGGCTTATCATAGTCTGGATGCTGAATTAGTAAAACAAACCTTTCCGAATCTTAAAGTAGGATGCTCTGTACATTCCTTAGAAGAGGCATTGTCCATGGAACAAAAACAAGTGGATTATGTCTTTTACGGTCATGTATATGAGACGGCTTCAAAACCAGGTTTACCTGGAAGAGGTTTAAATGAACTTGAAACCCTTACACAAAAGTTACAAATTCCTGTTATAGCAATAGGGGGTTTAAAACCTTCTAACATTCAAGAAGTTTTAACAGCAGGAGCTTCAGGTATTGCGGTGATGTCAGGGTTGTTGGAAGCGGAAGATCCTCTTAAGAAAGTAATAAAATATCGACAACTACTAAAGTGATCCGAATGGAGGGGAAGATCATGGTGAATCATTACGATGTTATTGTTGTAGGGGGAGGGGTCATTGGGAGCTCTGTTGCCTACAGCTTAGCAAAACGAGGGTTGAAAGTCGTCATTTTAGAAAAAGAACGACTAGCGTCACAAGCTTCACAAGCCGCCGCAGGCATGTTAGCTGCACAAGCTGAAATGACGGAAGCCGGACCTTTATTCGAACTATCTAGAAAAAGCCGAAATATGTTCCCAAAGTTAGCAGACGAGCTCAAGGATCAGAGTGGAATCGATATCGCATTAACAAATAAAGGCATGTTTAAGATCGCAGTGACAGAGGAGCAAGTGAACGAATACAAGCAAATGATCTCATTCCAACGAAAAGCAGGGGAACAGGTAGAATGGTTCACTAGAGATGAATTACGTGAAAAGGAACCTGCTTTATCTAAGGCAGTGTTAGGTGGATTATATCTTCCAAACGATGGTCATGTGTTAGCACCAGAGTTATCTCTTGCGTTTGCAAAATCAGCTGCAAAACTTGGGGTAATGATACAAGAATATACAGAAGTATTTTCGTTTATCTTAGAAAATGGTAGAGTCAAAGGTGTAAAAACAGATCAAGGTGCACTGCAAAGTGAAAATGTAATTGTGACCACAGGAGCATGGAGCCATCGATTGTTGCGAGAGACTGGAATTGAATCGTCTGATTATCCTGTAAAAGGGGAGTGCTTTTCGGTTGTATTTCAAAAACCGATACTTGAATCCACGATCTTTTCACATGGGTGTTACCTTGTACCTAAAAAAGGTGGCAGACTTATCGTTGGGGCTACCATGAAGGAAAATACCTTTGATCGAAAGGTTACGGTGGATGGCATTTCTACTTTATTAGGAAAAGCCAAAAGATTACTGCCAGACATCGTGCACGCGGAATGGGAGAAAACGTGGGCAGGGATTCGTCCCCAAACAGCAGATAGTGTACCTTACTTAAGCGAACATCCAGAATGGCAAGGATTATTTATTGCGACAGGTCACTACCGTAATGGTATTCTCCTTAGTCCTATCACTGGAGAAATCATCGCGGACCTAGTCGAAAAGAAACCATATGATGATGTGGATTTAACACCGTTTCGTATTCAGCGCCCTGTATAATATTAAACTACAGAGATTAGCTTCACTTTCTGGGGTACCTTAAAGAGGTGATATATTTGAAACTTCATATTAATGGAGAAAATGTTGAAGTGCCAAGTTCAATTAGTTTCGTTACCGAACTATTAGCACATTTTCAACTAGAAGAAAAAGTTGTGATTGTAGAATTAAATCATGATATTTTAGAAAAAGAGAACCATGCGCGAACCAACATTTCAGACGGGGACCGTATTGAGATTGTACATTTTGTAGGAGGCGGTTAATTTGTTAAACATAGGACCTTATTCATTCCATTCTAGACTGATGTTAGGTACAGGGAAATACCCTGACTTTGATATTCAAAAAAAAGCGGTGGACGTTTCTGAAACTGAAATTTTAACGTTTTCTGTACGAAGAATGAACATCTTTGAACCAAGCCAGCCTAACTTTTTAGAGAAAATTGAAGTGGAGAAATTTAAGCTTCTACCAAACACAGCAGGTGCATCTACTGCGGAAGAGGCTGTACGTATTGCAAAACTTGCTAAAGCTTCTGGTTTATGTGACATGATTAAAGTAGAAGTGATTGGTGATCCAAAAACATTATTACCAGATCCAGTGGAAACACTAAAAGCAACGGAAGAGTTATTAGCTGAAGGATTTATCGTATTACCTTATACATCTGATGATGTGTTACTTGCAAAAAGGTTACAGGATTTAGGTGTACATGCCATTATGCCAGGTGCATCACCGATTGGTTCTGGTCAAGGGATTATTAACCCATTGAATTTAAGTTTTATTATTGAGCAAGCGACAGTACCAGTCATTGTAGATGCAGGAATTGGAGCACCTTCGGATGCAGCCATTGCAATGGAGATGGGAGCAGATGGTGTTTTATTAAACACAGCAGTATCTGGAGCAAAAGATCCAGTGAAGATGGCACAAGCGATGAAGTTAGGCATCGAAGCGGGTCGTTTAGGATACGAAGCAGGACGTATCCCGAAAAAACGTTATGCAACAGCCAGTAGTCCAACGGAAGGATTGAGTACCGTTTGAGTGATCGATATTCAAGACAAACCTTATTTACACCCATTGGTGAAAAAGGACAGGAACTGATATCCCAAAAACATGTGTTGTTAATCGGAGCGGGTGCATTAGGTACAGGTAATGCCGAAGCTTTAGTGAGAGCAGGTATTGGTAAACTTACAATTGTAGATAGAGATTATGTGGAGTGGAGCAACTTACAAAGGCAGCAGTTATACGATGAAGCAGATGCAACAAACCGGATGCCAAAAGCGATTGCTGCGGAAAAACGGTTGAAAGAAATAAATTCAGAAGTGAATGTGGACGCTCATGTAATGGATGTGACAACAGAAGAAATCGAACAACTTGTAGAAGGTGTTGATCTCATCTTAGATGCAACAGATAATTTTGATACACGTTTACTTGTGAACGATATTTCTCAAAAACACCAAATCCCTTGGATTTATGGAGCTTGTGTTGGCAGCTATGGGTTGTCCTATACAATATTTCCCGGGAAAACACCTTGTTTGAACTGTTTGTTAGAGACAGTACCCCTTGGCGGAGCAACTTGTGACACGGTGGGGATCATTAGTCCTGCGGTTCAAATGGTAGTGGCTTATCAGGTGACAGAAGCGTTAAAAATATTAGTTGAGGACGAAGAAGCTTTACGGAACAAACTTGTATCCTTTGATCTTTGGAAAAACCAACATACAGCGATTAATGTAAATAGAGCGAAAAAAGAATCTTGTAAATCGTGTGGATCACATCCGACGTATCCATACTTGTCTGCTGGAAGTCATACAAAAACAGCTGTTTTATGTGGTAGAAACACAGTGCAAATCCGTCCACCAGAACCGAAAAAACTTAATTTACCACATCTAGCCGAAACGTTGGAAAAGCAGGGTGGAGAGATAGATTTAAATCCTTTTCTGTTAAACTTTAAAATCGATGAACATCGAATGGTGATATTTCAGGATGGACGTGTGCTTGTTCATGGGACGAAGGATATTACTGAGGCTAAGAATTTGTATCATCGGTATTTGGGATAAACAAGTTGAATAAATTATGAGGGCTCCTGCTTTGGAGTCTTTTTTTGGGAGATATTTTCAAAGAGAAAAGAATATGTATGCTGAACCAATTCAATATACTCTTATTCTTTCCACTTGCAAAGTGCGCAAAAGTCAGTCACAAGAGTATATTGAATTTCATATCAGAGAAGTTTTTTTGATTAATATATAGAATTTATAATTAGTAAATGGATGAGTCATGGAGAAATTCAAAATATAAATATTTTTTTACTTCCACTGTAATTTAATGAATCTTGACTAGTGACATCCACCTCTATAAGGTTAACGTCTGTACAGCACTTCCTGTACAGTAAAGTTAGTCACAAGTGGTCGATTAATAACAACAACCAAATTCTTGTGGACAACCAATGGATCAGACTATTCACTATATTATAGTGAGAGTCTTATTTATAAATTTTAGCTCATCTTTGAATTAAATTAACAAACTTCCAAAAAGTGATTTGCTCTTGTGACTGACTTTACAGAACAGGATGTTCTGATGTCGATGTTAGTCACAAGGAAGTGGTTGGGATTAATCGAGATACATTAATATGAAGTGGAAGGAATAAGAGCAAATCACTTTATATGAATATGCTGCACATTTTAATTGTTTTACATTTTTAAAAGTTTGAAAGGAGAAGAAAAAATGAAACCTATTAAAGTTTTAACGATAGCTGGTTCGGACAGCGGTGGAGGAGCAGGCATCCAAGCCGATTTAAAAACTTTTCAAGAGCTTGAGGTCTTTGGCATGTCAGCTATTACTGCTATCACAGCTCAAAATACATTAGGAGTACAAGGTGTGTATCCTTCATCACTTGAAGCGGTAGCCAATCAAATTGACTCTATTGGTACGGACATGGGAGCCGATGCGATAAAAACAGGGATGTTATTCAACAGTGAAATGATTGGGCTTGTTTGTGAGAAGATCAAACAATATGGATGGGAAAATGTGGTTGTTGATCCAGTCATGATTGCTAAAGGTGGCGCTCCTTTATTACAAGAAGAAGCAGTAAAAACGATGCGAGAGCAATTGATACCTTTAAGTAAGGTCATTACACCAAACATGCCAGAAGCGGAAGCTTTAACAGGAAGAAAGATTCAGTCCTTAGAAGATCGAAAAGAAGCGGCGAAGATGTTGTACGACTTAGGTGCACAAAATGTAGTGATTAAAGGTGGACATGATACAAATTCAGATGAAGTGATAGATCTTTTATTTGACGGCACTGAGTTTACAACCTATCAGAGCAAAAGAATTAATACAAAAAATACACACGGAACGGGTTGTACCTTTGCTGCGGCAGTCGCTAGTGAACTAGCTAAAGAAAGATCAATAAAAGAGGCTGTAGGAAACGCTAAGAAATTTGTACATGTATCTATCGTAAATGCTATGCAAATAGGAAGTGGTCACGGACCGTTAAATCATGCTGCACATCGCACAGTAGGTGAATATAATAATGGCTAAAAGCTTTCAAAATATCTCATTAGAATTAATGAAAAAGCATTTAAAACTATATTTTGTTATGGGTAGTGTGAATTGCTTAAAACATCCTGTAGAAGTTTTGTCCGAAGCCATAGAAGGTGGCATCACCATCTTTCAGTACCGTGAAAAGGGAAAAGGTGCTTTACAGGGAGAGGAAAAGCTGCAATTAGGAAAAAAACTGCAATTTTTATGCAAACAAAATGATATTCCCTTTATTGTAAATGATGATATAAATCTTGCATTAGAGTTAGATGCAGATGGAGTTCATATCGGTCAAGAGGATGGAGACATATCCAAGATTAGAAAATTAGTAGGGACTAAAATGTTAGGAATTTCTACCCATAATTTATCCGAAGCAACAGAAGCAGTGAAACTTGGTGCAAATTATATAGGCGTTGGTCCTATGTATGAAACAAATACAAAACTGGACACAAATGAAGTCGCCGGTCCGGATATGATTCGACACCTAAGACAAAATAATATAAAAATCCCTATTGTTGGCATAGGGGGAATCAATCAAAACAACTTAAAACTCGTGATAAATGCAGGGGCAGACGGTGTTGCGCTAATCTCAGCCATTAGCTCTTTCAATCACCCTAGAGAAGCAGCTAGCAAACTAATCGAGACAATCAATGACGCTTACACTATTGAATAATAGCTGTATCTGTTTTTTTACTTTAACAACATTCACCATATTATCTTAAGTGAATATTTATTAATATTTTGACGAATTATGCTATAATACATTTATTCAAACCGCTGTAGGGTTATTATCAGGAGGAAAGTAAGTAATGGAAGAATCGATTAGTTTAAAGGAAATATACGAGATTGTTAAAAAAAGATTATGGTTAATTTTAACGATTACTGTGATAGCGACACTTATAAGTGCAGTAGTTAGTTTATTTGTATTAACTCCGATCTATCAATCATCTACTCAGATCTTAGTGAATAATCCTAAGTCAGAGAATAATGCATTTGATATTAACGATATTCGTACGAATACAGAATTAATTAGTACATATAGTGTTATTATAAAAAGTCCAGCAATTTTAGATATTGTAATTGAAGAACTTGAATTAGATCGCTCTTCTGGAACTTTGAAAAATCAAATTAACGTTAAACCTGAAAATAACTCACAAGTGGTCTCTATCGTTGTTGAAGATGAAAATCCAGTATTAGCAGCTGATATAGCAAATACGATCGCCAACGTATTTAAAATAAGAATTGTAGAATTAATGAACGTAGACAATGTAAGTATATTAGCAGAAGCTAAAGTTTCTGAGAATCCATCACCAATTAAACCGAATCCAACCTTAAACGTAGCGATTGCGATTATCATTGGTTTAATGGCAGGTGTCGGGTTGGCATTTTTACTAGAGTATTTAGACAATACAGTGAAAACAGAGCAGGATATCGAGAAGTTACTAGAGTTGCCTGTATTAGGTTCTATTAGTCAAATTAGAGAACAAGAAGAAAAAACTTCAGCTGTTAGTCAGCAAAACCGATCGGTTGGGGGTGTTACGATTGAGTCGTAAAAAGCAGAAACAAACCAGTCAACGTAGTTTAGTAACATTAACAAATCCAAAATCTCCTATCTCAGAACAATATCGTACAATTCGCACAAACATTCAATTTGCGGCTGTCGATCAAAACATGAAATCCATTGTAGTCACTTCATCAACACCAGCAGAAGGAAAATCAACTACAACAGCCAATTTAGCGATTGTGTTTGCACAGCAAGGTAAACGTGTATTATTAATTGATGCGGATCTCCGTAAACCAACGATGCATTACACCTTTCAATTATTAAACACTTTTGGTTTGACAAATGTTTTAGTAGGTCAAGCTGCTATGAATGGGGTGATCAGTAAAACAGATGTTGAACATTTGTCTGTCATTACAAGCGGACCAATCCCTCCTAACCCTGCCGAAATGTTAGGGTCTAATGCAATGAAACAATTTGTAGAAGAAGCAAAACAAAATTTTGACATTGTACTGTTTGATAGTCCTCCTGTTTTAGCTGTAACGGATGCACAAATATTAGGTGATTTAAGTGATGGCGTCATATTAGTCGTACAGAGTGGAGAAACAGAAGTCGAGGCAGCATTGAAATCAAAAGAACTATTATTACAAGCGAACACGAAAATTTTGGGTACGGTATTAAACCAGAAGAAAACATCGAAAAAACAAGATTATTACTCTTATTATGGAAGTTAATTAAATATAAACCATTACTTTATGAATAGTGCTAATTTCTTAGAAATGTAAATTTTTAATGTTTTATAGGAAAAAAGCACTATTTTCTATTCTCATTTTAAGAAAAACATGCTAAAATAGGACAGTATATTATCTTTTTCGACAAATTCCTGATTGTAATTGCATATTATTTCCATAATTATAAGTTCCTAGATTTAGGGTGGTGAAAAAATGATAGATTTACATAGTCATATCTTACCTGGAGTAGATGATGGGGCAAAAGACCTAGAAGAAAGTATGCAGCTTGCTAGAGAAGCGGTAAAACAAGGAATTACCAAAATCATTGCTACTCCACATCATCGTAATGGTTCTTATTACAATTCCAAAGACGAGATATTAGAAGCAGTAGAGCGTTTAAATGAAGAGTTATTTTTAGAAAATATACAACTAGAAATATGCCCAGGACAAGAAACGCGAATTTATGGTGATATGGTTCAAGATATTGAGCAAGGTGAGCTGTTAGCCTTAAATAATGATCATAAATACCTATTTGTGGAGCTTCCCTCGAACCACGTTCCACGTTACACAAATCAGTTATTATTTGACCTGCAGTTAATTGGTTTAAAGCCAATTATTGTCCATCCTGAAAGAAATCAAGAATTAATTGAACACCCAGAAACGTTATATCAGCTAGTGAAAAATGGAGCATTAACACAAGTCACAGCTGCAAGTGTGGTAGGAAAGTTCGGAAAAAAAATTCAGAAATTTACAAATCAACTAATTGAACATCATCAAACTCACTTTGTTGCATCTGATGTACATCATGTGACACGAAGAGGATTTTATTTAAAAGAAGCTTACGAATACATAGACCAAGAGTTTGGAGCCAACTGGCGAGATTTGCTTCAGGAAAACCCTCAAAGATTAATAGAAGGTAAGATGATCCATTATGAAGAACCGCAACGAATAAAAAGAAAAAAAATATTTGGCATTTTTTAATAGGAATGGAATAGACGAAACTCTATTCTTTTTTAGTTTAAAGAGATTGTTGCTTATGGTGACATTATCGCATGTCTAAACCAATTAAGGTTTATTCCACATAATCTATATCCACCGTGTCTTTTTTTACATCTGGAATATTTTACTGGTATTCAATTAATAAAAAATAATATAAGTTATTATTACAAAGTTAATACTTACTATCAACTGAATAAAATTTCTGACTATAGATTTTTTATGGGAGAGAATCTAGAGTTAGGAGTTTTATTATTCACTTGCTCTTTTCTTTTGGTTTTTGTATAAAGTATTTTTAATTTTTTAATTTTTTAAAATTTTTGAAAATGACTTAGTTGGACTTTTTGCTGACATAATAGATGTTTAATATGTAGGTGTAAGATACATAATACATTAAATCTTAAGGGGGAAAAATAATGATTTCCGTGATGAAAAATCCAAAGTATGAAACCTACAATAGGTTTCCACGTAATTATTCGAAAGATACATAGAGTTTGGAGATGGGATTAATGAGTATAAAAAAAGTAAAAAAAGCAATCATTCCTGCTGCAGGATTGGGTACTCGTTTTTTACCTGCAACGAAAGCGATGCCAAAAGAGATGCTGCCGATAGTAGATAAACCTACAATTCAGTACATCGTTGAAGAAGCAGTAGCTTCAGGTATTGAAGATATCATGATTGTTACGGGAAAAGGGAAAAGAGCGATAGAAGATCATTTTGATCATGCTTTTGAATTAGAACAGAATTTAAAAGAAAAAGGAAAAGACGATTTACTTGAAAAAGTTCAGCAATCTTCTAATTTAGCAAACATCCATTACATAAGACAAAAAGAACCTAAAGGATTAGGACATGCCATTTGGTGCGCACGAACATTTATTGGAGACGAACCTTTTGCTGTGTTATTAGGGGATGATATTGTTCAATCAGATGTACCTTGTCTTGGCCAGTTAATTCATGAGTATGAAAAAACACTTGCTCCGATGATTGGTGTTCAACAAGTACCAGATGAAGAAACACATCGATATGGAATAGTTGATCCAATGGAACAAGTAGGTAGACGTTATCAAGTTAGTAGTTTTATAGAAAAACCTGAACAAGGTTCAGCACCTTCTAATTTGGCCATTATGGGACGATATATACTTACGCCTGAGATTTTTATGTTTTTAGAAGAACAAAATATTGGAGCTGGTGGAGAGATTCAATTAACAGATGCTATTTCTAAATTAAATGAAATTCAACGAGTTTTTGCTTATGATTTTGAAGGAAAACGATACGACGTTGGGGAGAAGTTAGGGTTTATTCAAACGACAATTGAGTTTGCAATGCAGGATGATGAATTAAAATCCAAACTTATCTCTTTTATGAAAGAAATCCAAAATAAAAATGAAGTTAACATTTAAAAAAATATATAGATAAGGGAGGTTCGTTTGTGACGTACCGAAAACGACTATTACTCCTGATTTTATTAGATTCATTGTGTGTGTTCACGGCTATTTATTTTAGTCATTTTATATTAAGCACGAAATATTATCTTACACCTTTTCTACTTATTAGTTCACTAACCTTGTTAATCGTTCACCATATGTTCGCAGCGTATTACAAGCTTTACAAAAGAGTATGGGAATATGCAAGTATCGGGGAATTAGTTACAATTTGCAAATCTGTCACCTATTCGATTTTGATCACTGCACTAGTGCAATTGGTTTTTTATCAAGATGTATACATAAGAGCACTTGTGATTACTTGGATGTTACATATGATGTTTATAGGTGGATCGAGGTTTGTATGGAGATTATATCGAGATTCGTATTTAAAGGTGAAAAATCGAGGAGAACGAACACTAATTATTGGTGCAGGTTCTGCAGGAACAATGATTGCTCGGCAATTAAAAAATAATCCAAGCTCAAAACTTTACCCTGTAGCCTTTATCGATGATGAATGTCAAAAACAACAGATGGAAATTATGGGCATACCCGTAATTGGTGGAGTGAAAGACATAGAGAAGTCAGTGATTGATTTTGATATTAAAAACATTGTGATAGCTATACCTTCTCTTAACAAAAAAGAATTAAATAAAATAGTACAAGAATGTAGTAAAACAAATGTTAGAACCCAAATCCTTCCGATGATTGAAGATTTGGTCTTAGGAAAAGTTTCGGTTAATGACTTTAGAGATGTAAGAATAGAAGATTTATTAGGAAGAGAGCCAGTGAAACTGGATGATAGAAATTTACTAGAAACGATTCAAAATCAAACGATACTAGTAACGGGTGCTGGTGGATCGATAGGTTCAGAGATTTGTAGGCAAATATCAAAATACAAACCTAGTAAAGTAGTATTACTTGGTCATGGTGAGAACAGCATTTACACAATTGAACAAGAACTACTTAATACATATACTGAAATCAATTTCGTGACTGAAATTGCAGATGTTCAAGATAAAGATAAAATGTTTGCTGTTTTATTAAAACACAGATCAAGTATTGTTTACCACGCAGCTGCTCATAAACACGTACCATTAATGGAGCGAAATCCTGAAGAAGCTGTGAAAAATAATGTGATAGGAACTAAAAATGTTGCAGAAGCGGCTAGTAATGCGAGAGTAAAAACATTCGTCATGGTTTCAACAGATAAGGCAGTAAATCCGACAAGTGTGATGGGAGCAACAAAACGGATAGCAGAGATGGTTGTGCAGCATATGGATAAAATCAGTGATACTCGTTTTGTAGCCGTAAGATTTGGGAATGTGCTCGGTAGTCGTGGCAGTGTTATTCCTTTATTTAAAAAACAAATTCAAGCAGGTGGTCCTGTTACGGTTACTCATCCTGATATGGAACGGTATTTTATGACAATTCCAGAAGCCTCAAGACTTGTTATTCAAGCAGGTACATTGGCAAGAGGTGGAGAAATCTTTGTGCTTGATATGGGAGATCCAGTAAAAATAGTAGATCTAGCCAAAAACTTAATTAAATTATCTGGTTATTCTTTGGAGGATATAGGAATTGTGTACTCAGGGATTCGTCCAGGTGAGAAATTGTTTGAAGAGTTGTTGAATGAAAATGAAGTACATCATAAACAAGTTTTTCCTAAGATTCATATTGGTAAAGCTACATTTATTGAAGGAAAATTCTTGCAAGTTTTGTTCAATGAGTTTGGGAATTTGTCAGTGGATGAGTTGAGGGTTACATTGTTAGATATTGCTGGTGGTCGGGTGAAAGAAGAGAAGTTGGTTGTAAATCAGTAGATGGATAAATTAGATTCATGATGTTTAGAATATCTTCTCTTTTGTAATGCGTTATTGACAACAACTTTATGATTAAGGACTGAAATTAAAATGTATATGAAAATTAAAAGATTGATAGATGTAATTCTCTCTTTAGTTGGACTTATTGTCTTATCACCGATATTTTTAATTTTGATTATAGGAATTAAATTGGATTCAAAAGGTCCAGTGCTTTTTAAGCAAAAGCGGATTGGAATTAATAAAACCCATTTTAATATTTTAAAGTTTCGTACTATGAGAATAGATACGCCAAAGGATACCCCAACACATTTATTAGATGATCCAGAACAGTATATTACCAAGATGGGGAAGCTCTTAAGGAAAACTTCTCTTGATGAACTACCTCAGATTTGGAATATCTTTATTGGACAAATGAGTATTATTGGGCCTAGGCCAGCGCTTTGGAATCAATTTGAGCTAATTGTTGAACGAGACAAATATGGTGCCAATGATGTTCCATCGGGCCTGACTGGTTGGGCTCAGATTAATGGTAGAGATGAACTTCCTATTGAAATAAAAGCGAAGTTGGACGGCGAATATGTTGAGAAGATCAGCTTCTGGATGGATGTTAGGTGCTTCTTTGGGACAATCGTAAGTGTTGTCAAAAGTGATGGGGTTGTTGAAGGTGGGACCGGTATGAGGAATGATGAGGTTAAAGTTCGAAAAAAAATTTATAAATCTTGAATTAAACTATCTTTGTGTAGAACAGGTGAATTATAATGCCACTAATTACTGGAATCACAGGACATTCTAGAACTTATTTTTTAAAACAATTAATAGAAAACTGTTATGAAGGTCCTATTCGATGTGTTGTTAGAGAATCATCAGATACAAGTGTAATTGATAACGTGGGTTACAAATAGAAAAGAAGAAAGGAAATTTAATCGATCAAGATTTTTTAGAATTTATTCAAAATTTAAGAGTGCTTCTTCTGAGTATAAAGATATAGAATACGAAATAAAAAATATACAAAATAAAAATGAACATTTTGGAATGAAATTAACTATATTAAGGTCTACCATGATTTAAGGGGACTTATGTGATCATAACGTGAGCAAATTTATAAAGATGGTTGATAGTGTTAGAGTTTTTCCAGTTGTTAATCATGGAAAAGGTGAAATTCAACCTGTAAATGCTAGATGCTAGAGATCTAGGTAAAGCATTTTATCAGATTCTAGTCATACCTATTGATAAAAGAAAGAATGAATATGAATTGTCAGGGAGTGCCCAATTGAATTGATTTATGCTTTAAAAACGATAAGTAAATAAACGTATAAAATTTATTAGTTTTCCGATTTCATTTGGAGTTCTTCTAGCTTAAAATTGATTTCATTAGGTAGAGTTGATTATGTCGAAAAACCACAACGTATGGGAGAAGATAGAAGCTTCTCGTATAATGATGCTACACAAGATATTGGGTACACTCCAGTCTCTTTTGAAGAGGGGATAAAAGTAGAAGTAGATCAATATTTAAGTTTAAAAAGGAAATAACTAATATAAAGGAGTCAATCAAAATATGAAAGTAATTTATTTAACCGCTGAAGGATTTGATACTCCGAATCCAAATAATCAACTAGCTATGACTATGATTGACGATTTTTTAAATGCGGGCATAGAAGTTCACATGATATCAAGTAGAAGAAAAGCCATTAACCCTGACATACCAGATATATTAAAAGATAGAAATGGATTCACGGTTGACATAATAGATAGACCAGTTGTTGATAAATCTCATTTTGTAACAAGATATCTTGAAGAAACGTTATATTCATTTAAAGCAATGTCGAAGTGGTTGAAAATTAGGAAAAATATAGATATGGTTTTAGTTCAATCATGTCCTACTGTACTGTCTCCCATGTTTTTGCTTAAGTTTTTATTAAGAAAACCGATTATATATAGTATTTTTGATGTATTTCCTGGCAGTGCCAATGACATCGGTGTAATACGCAATAAAAATGTATATAATATTCTAGCTATTTTACAAAAATTTGTATACAAATTTAGTGATAAGGTTGTAGTTATATCTTCAGATATGAAAAAAAAGGTTACTGAAGAGAAAGTAGACGAGGAAAAGATACGTGTTATTCCAAATTGGTATGATGAAAATTCTGTAATCGAAATTGATTCTAGTAAAAATAAGTTTATTCAAAAATATAATATAGATACTAATAAATTTTATGTTCAATTTGCAGGAACACTAGGGTATGTATTTGATTATAAAATGGTTCTTGATGTCGCAGAACGACTTAAGGGTGAGACAAACATTGTCTTTCAAATGATTGGTGATGGAAATATAAAAAAACAGTTTATGAATGAAACAGAAGAAAGAGGGCTTTCAAATATAGTATTTTATCCATTACAACCTCTTGAGATTGTACCAGATGTTTATAGTGCATGTTCTTTATGTTTTATTCCATTAAAAAAAGGTGTGATAGGGAATGGAGTTCCTAGTAAAGCCTATCTATTGATGGCTTGTAGAAGGGTCGTTCTTAATTCAGTAGAAGAAGATTCGGATTATTATAAAATGTTTAATGATAATAACATCGGAGTTTCTGTTCCCAATAGTGATCCTGTTAAAGTAGCAGAGAAAATTCAGTATTTATATAATAACCAAGAAAAACTACTAATAATGGCTGAAAATGCTAAAAGGTTTGGTGAAAAACATTACACTAGAAAAGTAAATACACAAAAGTTTATTTCATTATTTAATGAGATATATCATAGAGAAGGAAGGTCATAGAATGTTTGGAGGAAAAAAGCTATTAATAACTGGTGGGACAGGTTCGTTTGGTCAAGTTGTACTAGATAGGTTTCTAAATACAGATATTGGTGAAATTAGAATTTTCTCTAGAGATGAAAAAAAGCAAGATGATATGAGGCATGTATATCAAAATAATAAAATTAAATTTTTTATAGGCGATGTGCGGGATAAAGAGAGTGTAAAAAATGCTATGTATGATGTGGATTATGTTTTTCATGCGGCAGCATTAAAGCAGGTACCGAGCTGTGAATTTTATCCTGTGGAGGCAGTTAAGACTAATGTCTTAGGTACTGAAAATGTAGTGTCTGCTGCTATAGAGATGGGTGTTAAAAAATGTATATGTCTTTCTACTGACAAAGCAGCTTATCCTATTAATGCTATGGGAATTTCCAAAGCTATGATGGAGAAGATCGTAGTTGCTAAATCAAGAACTATTCACCAAGAAAAGACCTCTATGTGCGTTACTCGTTACGGAAATGTAATGGCGTCCCGTGGTTCTGTAATCCCTATATTTGTTCAACAAATAAAAGCGGGAGAACCAATAACTATAACTGATCCTAACATGACAAGATATCTGATGAGTCTAGAAGAAGCAGTAGAACTAGTAGTATATGCTTTTCAGCATGGGCAATCTGGTGACATAGTTGTTCAGAAGTCTCCAGCAAGTACAGTAGGAGATTTAGCAGACGCTATTAGACAAATTTTTAACAGAAATCATGAAATTAAGATTATTGGTACTAGGCATGGTGAAAAGCTATATGAAACTTTATTAACTAAAGAGGAATACTTTAAAGCAGAAGATATGGGACTCTATTATAGAGTTAACGCTGATAATCGGGATTTAAATTATAATAAGTACTTGGTTAATGGTAACGAAAAATTATCGTCATCAGAAGAATACAATTCGCACAATACCTATCGTTTGAGTGTAGAAGAAATAAAGGATAAGTTACTTTCACTTAACTATATACAAGAGGAGTTAAAAGCATGGAAAGAAGTAAATTTAATTTCTTAGTCCTAGGAGCAACTGGAATGGCAGGACATACAATCGCATTATACTTGAAAGAACAAGGCCATGAAGTAACTGCATTTTCAAGAGAGACCTTCCCTTATTGTAATAACATAAAAGGAGATGTAATGGATGAAGGAATCTTAAAGTTGATCTTAATAGATGGAAAATTTGATTTTGTTATCAACTGTATCGGAATTCTAAATACAGACTGTGATAGAAATCCATCTCTAGCAGTTTATATAAACAGTTATTTACCACACATGATAGTGGATCTTATAAAAAACAATAATACAAAGTTGATTCATATGAGCACCGACTGTGTTTTCTCAGGATTAACAGGTAATTATAGTGAACAAAGCGCTCGTGACGGTAATACATTTTACGATAGGACAAAGGCTTTAGGAGAAATTGAGGATAATAGGAACCTCACTTTGCGCAATTCCATTATTGGCCCTGATATGAAAAAAGATGGAATTGGTCTTTTTAATTGGCTTATGAAACAAAATGGTAGTATAAAAGGCTATTCTAAAGCAATTTGGACTGGTGTTACTACATTAACTTTAGCGAAGGCAATAGAAATGGCCGCAATCGAGAATTTAACAGGTCTTTATAATCTTGTTAACAATGAAAAGATAAGTAAGTTTGATTTACTTAACCTATTTAATAAGCACATAAGAAGTGAGGAAATTTCAATTAATGATTTTAATGGAGTTGTAATTGACAAATCACTTATTAACACTAGGAATGATTTTTCCTTCCAGGTACCTAGTTATGAGGAAATGATAATTGAAATGAAAGAGTGGATTATTACTCATAAAGAATTGTATCCTCACTATTTTAAATAAAGAAGATTGGTGACTAAAAGATGGGTAAAAGAAAATTTTGCTTTGTATTCATGGGTAACCTATACTTGTGTCCTTATATTTCAAGATATCTAAAAGGCAATGAATTTGATTACGATATTATTTACTGGAATCGTGATGATATTAATGAAAAATCAAATGCTCAAAATATTTATAGCCTTAATTATTCATTGAGCCCTGAAGATAGTAAGTTTAGAAAGCTAAAGGGATATTGGATTTTTAAAAAATTTGCTGAGAGAATTTTAAGAGAAAAAGATTATGATGGAGTTATTTTACTTCAAACAGCAGCAGGAGTATTATTGCAGAGTTTGTTAAGAAGGAAGTATTTTAAAAAATATGTATTAGATATTAGAGATTATACTTTGGAGAAGTATAAACTGTTCTATACTATAGAAGAGAAAGTTATTAAAGCCTCAAATATGACTGTAATTTCCTCCGAAGGATATAAGAACTTTTTACCAACTTCTGAATATGTTGTTTTACACAATAATAGGTTATTAGATGTAAATCATGTTCTAAAAATCAGAAGTCGAAAAAACAATAAGCGCAAAATTGTAATAGCCTTTATTGGATATGTAAACTATCAAGATCAACATAAAAAATTGCTAAATTTATTAAAAAATGATAATCGCTTTGAACTCCACTTTATTGGTAAACAGGCCGAAAGATTAATACCTTTTTGTAGGGAAAATAATATTGACAATGTTAAAATTGAAGGGCAATTTCCTCCTGAAAATATATTAAATTATTATGAGGATGTTGACATTATCCATAATCTATATGGAAATAATACTCCTGTTTTGGACTACGCCTTATCAAATAAGCTATATTTTGCTGCTGAGTTTAGGATGCCAATCTTAGTGTGTTCGGGAACTTATATGGAAAAAGAATCAAAAGAATATGGGTTTGGTTATACATTTAATATGGATAATTCAAATGTTGCTGATGATTTATACGATTATTACGTAAATATTGATTGGTTAAAAATTAACCAAGGTTGTAATGCTTTCCTAGACAAGGTTAAGCGAGATAACGTAAAATTTGAATTTTTATTCAAGAAATTTGTTGTAAAGGAGGGGGATTGATGTATGAATAAGACTATCTTGTTTATTGCTCATAGGTTAGATCGTGGAGGGGCTCAAAGAATGTTATCTTTTGTTGCAGATAGCTGTGCAGGGGATTTTGATAAAGTAATAATGCTATCTTTATACCACGAGGATGTAGAATACGATTTAGATAGCAGAATTGAGGTGATTTATTTACCAGGGCTAAATAAATTTCCTACAAAAAAGAGAAATATCCATACTAAGGTTTTGGATACTATAAAACAAGTTATAGAATTGAGGAAAGAACTTAAACGAATTAGACCGGATTTAATTTGTTCTTTTGGTGTAAATACTATATTCCTTCATGTACTGGCTGCATTAGGTTTAGGCATAAAGAATGTTGGTTCTGAAAGACGCTCACCTGCTGACCTTCCTATTATGTGGAAAACAATTAGTAGAAAAGTCTATGAGAAATGTAATGGTATGGTTTTTCAATTGGAAGATGCAAAAAACTATTATAACCCCAAAATTGCTCACAAAGCGACGGTTATACCCAATCCTTACTTATCCAATAAGCAATATATTCCATTTGATACAAATAATAGACAAAAGTTAATTACAGCTGGTGCTGCAAGACTTGAATATGAAAAGGGGTTCGACATATTAATAAAAGCATTTTATTATGTCAATAAAAGACAACCAGAATATAGGTTAATAATATATGGGGCAGGTAATTCAAAGGTAATGTATGGAAGGTTAGTTGATGAGTTAGGCTTAAATGGTTTAATTGAATTTCCCGGTCTAGTTAAGGATATAGCAGGAACTGTTTATTCATCTTCAGTTTTTGTTCTGCCTTCAAGATTTGAAGGAATACCAAATACACTCTTAGAGGTAATGGGTGCTGGTGTTCCAACAATTTCATGTGATTGTCCACCTGGTGGACCAAAATTTTTAACCAATAGGGGAAATCGTGGGTTAATAGTCCCTGTCGATGATCATAAGGCTCTTGCAGAGTCAATATGCCATTTAATAGAAGATAATAATTTATCCACTAAACTAAGTCAATCTGGTTTAGAAGTAAGGGATGAATTAAGACCTGAGGTAATTTCGAAGAAGTGGACTGACTATTTTAAGAAGGTACTCATAAGTTAAAAATGATAAGTTATAGAAAAGGAAGAAATAAATTGAAGAATAGTCGTGGTATTTCTGTCAGGCATTTGTTTTTTTGTCTTTTTCATTTTATGGTATTAAGCTTTCTATTGTTGTTTAGTTATTTAAATTGGACAAACGAGACAATAATATCGAATTGGTCTCTAGTAATAAGTAGATTGGCAATATTGCTTATGTGTATTCAGTTAATTTCATTTGCTTATAAAAAGATTGGACCTACGGACTTCAGATTATGGTTTATTTTTTTGTCATACCTTTTTATGTTTGGAAGGGTATTTTTAAATGCCTTTAACTTAGATAGTGAAATTTTTTGGAATTTAATGATTAGACATCCACAAGATCTTTTATATCACTCAAGTCTATTTATTATATGTTGTATTCAAAGTATTTTTCTTGGATTTGTCTTCTTTGATAATCGAAAGGAAATTCGTAAAAATCTAGGTGGATTTTGGAAAGAATCCAAAGATTACTCTATTTATATAACAGGTTTGATTTTATTATTATTTTCCCTACCTTTTCGACTATTCATTGATATAAGATGGGTAATTCAGGCGCAAATGAATAGCAGCTATTCAAACATAACTTCAAGTATAGGGTTAGTAGAACATTTCGCCTTGTTATTGATACCAGGAGTTATATTTATTATTGCAAGTGGTAAGTTTAACCGTAAAGTTGCAATTACAATATTACTTGTTACAGTATCTTATTTTTTGGTATTAATGATACTTACGGGAGATAGAAGGTATCCTGTTACAGCAATTCTCAGTCTTATTTTATTCTACATTAAATTTTATGATATAAGACCTAAATTAATTAGATTATTTTTCTGGGGATTAGCTTCTATGATATTGCTAAATACATTAACTGTTATTAGAGAAATTCGGGCTGAAAAATTAACAAACCTCAGTGATTTTATATCAACTTATTTTGTAGATATAATATTTGATATGTCAACGATGTATGAAACTCTAGCTGAATTTGGTATAACATTTTTCTCGGTTGTCTTAATTTTTAAGTATGTTCCATCGGATATACCATTTCAGGATGGGTTTAGTTTTATTGCTTCTGTTCCGTCTATTTTACCAATCGGTTGGTTGTTTAGAGATTTCTTCCAAAAGGCTAGTATGTCTAATGTAATTAATGTTATTGAAGGAACAGGTGTAGGAGCAAGTTTGATCGGTGACCTATATATTAACTTTGGATGGCTTGCTATATTATTTGGAACACTTGTAGGGATACTAGTGGCAAAAATATTTAGATTTAATAATAATATAAACAAAAGACTATGGATAGCTAAATATTATTCGTTATTTTTTATACTTATAAATTTAGTTAGAGCTGCTTTCTTTGAAATATTTCGTCCTGCAATGATTGTTTATTTATTACCATTATTAATTATATGGTTAGTAAAAAGCCGGTCTCAAGGGGTACAAAAATAGAGGTATTAATATAAATGAGGAAATCAAATGAGTAATGATAATCTATATAAAAAGACTAGAAAAGGATTATTGACGTTAACTGTTTCTTCAGGTGGTGTCTTTATCCTACAGTTTATTACCACTTTAATTCTGGCGAGGATATTTTCGCCAGAGGAATTTGGTGTATTAACGGCCATTATGATTATAATTAGTTTTACTGATGTATTTTGGCAAGCCGGGATAGGACCAGCAATTGTTCAAAAGAAAAACCTTAGCCAAGATGATGTAAAAACTGGTTTTACTACCATGATAGCTTTTGGTGTTTTTGTAAGTCTATTAGTAATTGCTGTTTCACCTTTGATTGCACAAGTTATAAACATTGAGGAATCAATGGTTTTAACTGTCCTTTCAATATCTTTTATTATAAATAGCTTTGGAGTAGTACCTATTTCAATTCTGCAACGAGAAATGCATTTCTCAATAATTGTAAAAAAAGACATTTATAGTAGCCTATCTTATGCGGGGGTAGCAATTCTTTTGGGTGTTTATGGTTACGGAGTGTGGGCACTGGTGGTTGCACTTTTAACAAAGTATATAGTTAGCACTTTAATACCATTGTTTTCATGTCCAACAAAATTATCATTTGGGTTTAAAAAAGAATCATTTATTAAAATGATGCATTTTGGTGGTGGAACCACTCTTTCACGCTTATTTAATGTCATAGCAAACCAAGGTGATCACTTTGTTATCACTCGTACGGTGGGGCTACATGATCTGGGACTATATAATAGAGCGTATCAACTTATAGCTATTCCTGCAAATTTAATAGGACAAGTAATTGATCAAGTGTTTTTTCCAGCTATGTCTACGATACAAGATGATAATGAAAAGCTTTCTGAGATTCATACCATTGGAGTTGCATCTTTAGCACTTCTCTATTTTCCAATTGGAACTCTTATTTATTTCTTTTCAGATGAAATTATAGTTCTTTTGCTGGGAGAAACATGGGCAGAAGCTTCTATTCCACTAAAAGTTCTAGCATTATTCATATTTTTTCGAGTAGTTTATAAGATGAGTGATCCACTATGTAGGGCAAAAGGGGCAGTATATGGAAGAGCTGTTATACAGATGATCTTTGCCAGTATGATGATAATTTTTGCAATTATAGGTTCAAAATACGGGCTTTATGGTGTGTCCATAGGCGTTGGCTGTGCATTAGTTGGTAACTATATAATTATGACAGTGTTTGTCCAAAAATTAATAAAGTTTAATATAATGTATTATGTACGTTGTGTTTTTCCAATCTTTATAGCTCAATTTATTTGTTTTTCAATTATTAATATAATACTTACTCATGTTGTGGATTATAATTTAGGAAACATAATAGTAATAGGTTTGTTGAAGTTGACATTAATATTAATAATTGAAGGATTTATGGTTTTTGTTGTATATCGATATCTATGGCCAAAAAATTTACGGATAAAAGTAAGTGAGGAAATGAACGAATTTATTTCCAAAGTAATTTCACGTTTTTTGAAAAGAGATTGAATTCATGTGTAACTGAGAAGATTAAATAATACTAAAATTGGAGTAATTAAAATGAATATATGTATAGTAACAGTATACCATAGTATGAACTGTGGTAGTTATTTGCAATCTTATGCATTGATGGAAACTTTGAGACAAAAAGGGCATAATGTAACATTTTTGGAAACGGGTATAAACAAGCCAGGTATAGCAATTTCTAAAGCTATTATAAAATCACTATTAACATTTAAAATTAATCGAGCAAACTTTTTCTTTAGTAAGTGGGTGGGTTTTAAAAAGGAACAAAAAGTGTTTAGAACAATAAAAAATGATAATAGTCATATTATAGAATTTGATTTAATTATTTTTGGAAGTGATGAAATATGGAACTCTGGTAGGAAAGAATTTGCTAAAAACCCAATATTATGGGGAGAAGGAATTGACTCGGAGAATTTGATTGCTTATGCACCTTCAATAAATAGGTCAACTTTAGAACAGATAGAAACACTTGAGTATCCAGAGAGAAATTTAAAAAAGTTTAAGAGTATTATGGTAAGAGATGAGCATACAAAAGATGTGTTATCCCATCTAACAAAAAAAGATATAAATATAGTTCTAGATCCAACTATGTTATTAAATTCTGAAGAGTATCAAACTGTGAAAACAAAAGCGTGTAATGATAAATATGTATTACTATATACCTATGGAAATCACCTAAATAATGATCAGATAAAAAAGATTAAGAACTTTGCAGCTTCAAAACAACTAAAGCTGGTATCATCTAATAGTTGGTTTAACTGGTGTGACATAAATATTGGAGCTACACCATTTGAATTTATATCATTAGTAAAAAATGCTAAATATATAGTTACAGATACATTTCATGGAACTATATTCTCTATACTTTTTTCAAAGCAGTTTGTGTCTTTTGCAGGTGACAATGTTAAAGTTATTGAACTATTAAAAGCATTAGATTTAAATTCAAGAATACCTGCTTCTAACACAGAGTTAGAATCGATAATGGATACAAAAATAGATTATGATAGGGTTAATGAACTAAGAGATTCTTTACGAAAAGAATCTTTGCAACTATTAACTGATGCGTTAAATAAATAGGAAATATACGCAGAAATAAAAATCAGGATAATAAGTGCTATGAAGAGGTGAGCACTAATAGCTCGGTAGTTCGGATAGTAGTTAGTCTACTGATTTGATTTAGAATTTCATAGTAAAGGAAGACGTGGATATGTACAAAATAGCAGTAGCAGGAACAGGCTATGTAGGTTTAGTAGCAGGTGTGTGTTTTGCTGAAATTGGTCATCAAGTAACCTGTGTAGACATTGATGAAGAAAAAGTAGATTTAATGAAATCAGGAGTCTCTCCAATTTACGAAACAGGCTTACAAGAATTAATGCAAAGTAATTATGCTGAGGGAAGAATTGATTATACTACAGATTACAAATCAGCTTATAAGGATTCAGATGCGATATTTATAGGAGTAGGTACTCCAGAACAATCGGATGGTTCTGCAAATCTTTCATACATTGCAACCGTCGCAAGGCAAATAGCGGAAACGATAGAAAAGGACTGTTTGGTTGTTGTAAAATCTACCGTACCCGTTGGAACGAATGATAAAGTGGAGCAGTTTATTCAGGACTTTTTAGTTAATGATGTAAAAGTAGAAGTTGCATCAAATCCTGAATTTTTAGCACAAGGTTCTGCTGTACATGATACGCTACATGCAGAAAGAATCATTATTGGAACAGAAAGTAAATGGGCTGAAGAAAGGTTAATGAAGATTTATGAACCATTTCATTTACCTATAGTTTCAGTAAATAGAAGGTCCGCAGAGATGATTAAGTACGCATCTAATGACTTCCTTGCTCTTAAAATCTCCTATATGAATGATATTGCAAATCTTTGTGAACTTGTTGGTGCGGATATTCAGGATGTTGCAAAAGGAATGAGTTATGATGAACGAATAGGTAGTAAATTTTTAAATGCAGGAATTGGTTATGGTGGTTCATGTTTCCCTAAGGACACAAAATCTTTGGAAAATTTGGCAAGGCAGAATGGTTATGAATTAAGAACCGTGAAGGCTGCTATTGATGTGAACAAAGATCAAAAGACAATGTTATATAAAAAAGCGAGCAAAAGACTCATTACGTTTAACGGTCTTAAGGTAGCTGCGTTAGGATTGACATTTAAACCTGGGACAGATGATTTAAGAGAAGCGGCATCTCTTGAAAATGTTCCTTTATTGTTAGAGCAAGGTGCAGATATTTATGCTTATGATCCTGTTGGAACAACTAACTTTGCCAAAGTGCACCCAGAAGGTGTAAATGGAACAGGTACTATCACATATGTTGCGAATATAGAGGATGCTTTAGAAGGTGCAAATGTTTGCTTTATCTTTACTGAATGGGGAGAAGTGAAATCCGTAACGCCTGAAACATATAAGAAGTTGATGAGAACACCTCTAGTATATGATGGTAGGAATATTTATGAAGTTGAACAGATGAAAGAAGTAGGAGTGGAGTATCATTCCATTGGAAGGCAATCTGCAAGTAGAGAAGGAATAAAGGAGTTGAAGAATCTTGAATTACAAAACCCTTGATCCTAGTAAAATATATCTAATCACTGGAGCAGCAGGTTTCATCGGATATTACTTATCTAGAAAACTGTTAGAACAGGGATGTCAAGTGATTGGTGTAGATAATTTAAATGATTACTACGATGTAAATCTTAAACATACTCGTTTGGAGCAACTTAAAGCCTATGAGAAGTTTATTTTTATTAAAGGTGATATTTCTGATAAGTCCATGATCACAAATCTCTTTGAACAGTACAAACCAAACGTTGTGATTAATCTGGCTGCTCAAGCAGGAGTTAGATATTCAATAGAGAATCCTGATGTATACATTCAAAGTAATATCATAGGTTTTTACAACATTCTGGAAGCTTGCAGACACAATCCAGTAGAACATCTAGTTTACGCATCATCCAGTTCTGTCTATGGAGCCAATAAAAAGGTGCCATTTGAAGAATCAGATTCTGTAGACAATCCAGTTTCTCTTTATGCATCTACTAAAAAATCCAATGAATTGATGGCTCACACTTATAGCCACTTATATGACATTCCTGCAACAGGGCTTCGGTTCTTTACCGTTTATGGTCCTATGGGACGACCGGACATGGCTTACTTTGGATTTACAGATAAATATTTTGCTGGAGAGCCAATTAAGATATTTAATAACGGTGATTTCGAGAATGATCTCTACCGTGACTTTACATTCATAGATGATATAGTAGAAGGGATTGAACGACTTCTTAATAATCCACCTACTGAGGCACCTCTCCATAAAGTATTTAACATTGGAAATAACAACCCTGAGAGATTGATGTATTTTATTAAAACGTTGGAAAGAGCTTTAAGTAAAGCTACTGGAAGGTTGGTAGAGTTTGATAAGGTATTCGAACCAATCAAGTCAGGTGATGTACCTGCAACTTATGCATCGACTGATTTGTTACATGAAGCTGTGGGATTTAAACCAGCGACTTCGATAGAAGATGGATTACAGAAATTTGCAGATTGGTATGTGGAGTATTATAAAGTGAATTAAGTAATTTTTGAGTGGGATAAATTTGCTAACATAGATATTAATTTAATTGAGAATAAATATAAAGCAGTAGAATAAAGAAAAAGCACTATGTTAAAATGGTAAAATAGTATTAGAGCGGTTAACAAAACTTTCTATACATCAAGAATAATATTATCAAATCCCATAACTATAGGTGTGATCATTCATGAAAAAACGTTGGAAAAACCTAAAACCATGGAAACGTCGGATTATTATTACTTTTTCTTTTCTTTTAATGGTTCTATTAACTACAATCACTTGGATTTATATTGATCTTAAATCCAAAGATATGACAGAAATACAAGAAAGATTAGATGTTAGAGAACAAGAAAATACTTCTAGTTCTGAAGAAATAAACCCTGATTCATTACCTTCAAGTGTTGAAGGTCATTTGGAAAAGGCTGAAGAATTTGCAGACAAACCTATTGAAATGGAAGATGCATTAGATGTTACCTCCATTTTATTAAACTCTGGATTAAGTATTAAAGAAATGCAATACTTAACGGGTCAGGTTAGAGAAGATCTAACACCAGAAGAGTTGAAACACATAAGAGACACACTTTTAGCTAAGTTATCACAAGAAGAAATTGATGCTTTACGACAAATAGCTAGGTACTATGGTAGAACTCTAAACATACTAGATCCTAATTTTCCAATTCCAGGCTTGAAAGATGAAACCTCAGAATCATCTCAAATTGAAGATAATGTTGCAACTCAAAAAAATGAACCTGTGGTAACAGATTCACAAACCACTGAAGACCAAACCGAAGAAAATCAACATGAAAATTTAACACCAGTAACCCAAGAAGTAGAACAAAAATATCTAACTCAAATAGAACCTCTACAAAACACCTGTGAAGCAAAAGTTAATGATTTAGCTGACGAAATCAGAGCGGATATCGACAAAAAAACTGCAAATGGGGAGCAGGTTACTGTTCAATATTTGCAAAATGCATTCCTACAAAAGTTTGTGCAAGCTGAAGGTGAATGTGATACACAGTTTGAAGATTTAATGACACAAGCAGAACAAGAATTTGCAACAGAAAGTTTTAATCCAGAGATAATTGATCAATGGAGGCAAACCTATCAGAATGTAAAAGATGAAACAAGTAATAAAATACTAAATGATCTAAAGTCTCAAATCGAAAACAGTGGTAGTTAATTACCACTGTTTTTCATCATTCTTTTAAGAATTTTGATTCATTAGAATCTTCAGACTGGTTGATGTATGTCTCATTATATCCTTTTTCTTTTCTTATAAACACTACCAATAACGTCCTCAATATAATCTTTAAATCTAGCCATAACGAAACATGATCTATATATTTTAGATTGATTTTAAGCTTATCTTGCATAATGTGTTGAATATAAATCTCTTCACTATTTATTCCTTCACTTAAGAGGTGATTTTCATGTTTATATTTTATGGAAGCTTCATCCGTAATACCAGGGAGAACAGTAAATACTTTTATTTGAGCTTGTGTATAATGTTGAACGTATTCTGGTACTTCAGGTCTGGGCCCAACCAAACTCATTTCTCCTTTTAGTACATTAATAAGCTGCGGAAATTCATCTATTTTGTATTTGCGTAAGAACAGGCCAAGACGTGTAATACGAGGATCGTTCTCTACTGTAATTTGTTTTCCAACACGCTCAGCCTCTTGGATCATCGTTCGGAATTTATAAATTTGAAAAGGGTTTTCATTTTTTCCTATTCGAGTTTGTTTAAAAAACACAGGTCCTTTAGAATCTAATTTGATATAAATAGAAACGATAATTAACATTGGGCTTAATAAAAGGAGTCCAAGGATTGAAAAACTATAATCAAATAACTTTTTGGCCATAGAATCACCTTCATATTTTATATTTCGAAATAATATCGATGACATGATCAGTCACATAATGAATTTGAGATTCTGATAACCCAGGATAGAAGGGAAGGGAAATGGTAGATTCAAAAGCTTTTTGAGTTTGAGGATAATCGCTAAGATCATATCCAAGTTTTTGATAATAAGGATGTTGTGGTACAGGAATAAAGTGAACACTTGTACCTATCCCAACTTCCGTTAATTTTTGGATAAATTCATTTCGATCTATGGTTAACATCTCTTCTCTAAGTCGAATGACGTATAAGTGCCAAGCATGACGATGTTCGAGGGAGTCATGTGGTAAAATCAGTTCTTCACATTCAGTAAAGGCTTTGTTGTATAAATCAGCACATTTCTTCCTTAATGTTTGCATATGTTCTAATTTTTTTAACTGAGCTATTCCAAAAGCAGCTTGAATATCCGTCATATTATATTTGAATCCAGCCTCATGTACTTCATAAAACCAGGAACCTTGATCCCCATAACGATTCCAAGCATTACGACTCATTCCATGTAAGCTCATTACTCGAATTCGATCGGCAATTTCTTCATTTTGAGTAGTTAACATTCCACCTTCACCCGTAGCTAAATTTTTAGTGGCATAGAAACTAAAACAGGTAATATCCCCTAAACTACCAATCATTTTCCCTTTGTACTGTGTGTATACGGCATGTGCAGCATCCTCTATAATTTTTAAACCATGTCGATCTGCAATATCCAATAACAAATCCATTTCACAAGGATATCCAGCAAAATGGACTGGAATAACCGCTTTTGTTTTATTTGTGATTGCTTTTTCTATGAGCGGGACATCTATATTCATCGTTTGAAAATCGATATCAACAAATACAGGAATGGCACCACAATGAATAATTGTATTTACAGTAGAAACAAAAGTGTAAGGTGTGACAATGACCTCATCTCCCTCACCAATACCTAGAGCTAAACAAGCTAAGTGTAATCCAGCCGTACAAGAATTGAGTCCAATGCTAAATGGACTATCTACATATTTAGAAAACATTTTCTCAAATTGTATAGTTTTTGGACCTTTACTTAACCAATTAGAATTAATGGCATCCAATACTTCTAGTTTTTCTTCTTCGCCAACATACGGAATTGAAAATGGAATTTTCATTTTATATTATTCCTCTCTTTGAACTGACAAGAAATTTACTATATGAGCAGGATCATATTACATTCTCTAGTAATCTGCCTCTTCCAAAATATGCAGTTTCCATAGATTTATGACAGAAATATTAGATATAAATAAACATTTTCTAAATCAAATAAATCGGAATAATAAAATAACAAGCTTCATACATATGAAAAGAAAACAAACAGGATTATTCACTCGAGTGGAAGTTTCATATTTTAATAGAAGGAGCTTGTCATGTGCCTATGAAAAAGACATGCAAAGTGCTTCATATCACAACGGTTGATATCACGATCAAAAGTATGTTAGTAGATAAAATGAAGGAATTAGAAAACTGTGGATATAAAGTGGATTTTATGTCTTCAGACACAGGTCTAGCAAAAGCAATTAAGTTAGCTGGGTTTAAACATATCCCAGTTCATATATCTCGTAGTATTCGGCCTATTCAGGATATGATAAGTCTAATCAAGGTATATAAAGTGTTAAAAAATAGTGATTATGACATCATTCATACCCACACGGCAAAAGCAGGTTTCATAGGTAGAATTGCTGCATATATGGCAAGAAAAAAAATCGTAGCCCATACAAGTCATGGACTCCCATTTTATGAAGGGCAGTCTTTTCCACTATATAGTACTTATAAGTGGTTGGAAAAAGTCGCCAGTTGGTTTAGTGGTGCTTATTTCTCTCAAAATAAAGAAGATTTAGAAAAAATAAAAAAATTTGTTCCCAAAAGAGTGCTCACCGGTTATGAGGGTAACGGTGTTCACTTAAAAAGGTTAGATCTCATACCGAAACTAAATTCAACACAAATAACAAATTTAAAGAACAGCTTAGGATTATGTGAAGACACATTTATATATTTGATGGCAGCTAGATTGGAATCTGTAAAAAATCATAAATTATTAATCCATGCAGTTAGCAAAATGGATCAACAGTTTGATTTTAAAGTGCTGATTGCAGGGGATGGAATCCTTAAAGATGAGATATTAAACCTAACGGATGAACTAAAGGTAAGTCATAAATTTATTTTTTTAGGATATAAAGAAAATATTCATGATTACATCCAGCTCGCAGATGCGGTTTTATTAACGTCTGAAAAAGAAGGAATACCTAGAATATTAATGGAGTCTATGGCTTTTTCAAAACCAGTCTTAGCTACGAATGTATTAGGGACAAGGGAATTAGTTATTGATCATGTTACTGGGGAATTAGTGGATTTACTTGATGCTCTTTCTCTGGGTAAAAAGATGAGTCAATGGATGGATGAACAATATCAGTATAAGTTAATTGAATATGGGATCAATGCACGAACAAGAATCGAACAAGAATTTACTGAAACCATTGTAGCTCAAAGAATACATCAAAATTACCAAACACTATTAAATACTGAATAAATCATAGTTAAAGATGTATTGATAAAAGTGGTTATGACTGCAATGGATATAAATATAAAGGGTAAATTTGGTATATAAGAGAGGTCCGATTTATGAAGTTATTATTTGCTCACGATCACATATTCTATAAATATAATAATGAGTATTATAGCAATGGGAGTTTTCCAAAGCATGTATTGTTGAGATATACAGACGTTTTTGATGAAGTGAAATTTATTTCAAGACAGGAGTCTGTTCATCAACAAATACAAAAAATGTCTTTATCCACGACTGAACATGTGAAGTTTATAAAAGTTCCAAATTTTAAATCTATTAATAAATTTTATAAAATTCTTGAAGCCAGAAAAATAATTGAAAAAGAAGTTGCAGATGCAGATTGTGTAATAGCTAGATCAAGTTCAATTGGCTCAATTGCAATAGAATATGCTATTAAAAAAAATAAGCCATATGCAATAGAAGTTGTAGGATGCCCTTGGGATGCTTTATGGAATTATGGTAATCTGGCAGGGAAAATTTTAGCCCCTCTTTCATGTTTGAAATTAAAAAAAATAGTTAAAAGTGCACCCTATGTTCTTTATGTTACAAATAAATTTCTTCAAAAAAGATACCCTACAAACGGTACAAATATAAGCTGTTCTAATGTGAAAATTGAATTTATAGATGAGCAGGTACTTATAAATAGAATAGATAAAATACATAAGTTAAAAACATCAAATAAAATTATTCTTGGAACAGCAGCGGCAATAGATGTGAAATTTAAAGGTCAGGAATATGTTATAGAGGCGATATCAAAGTTAGCAAAGGAAGGGTACGATTTTGAGTATCAACTTGCAGGCAATGGTGATGATTCTTATTTAAAATCAATAGCTGAGAAATTTGGAGTTATAGATAAAATCGTATTTCTAGGCGCAGTTCCACAAAATAAAATAGTTCAATGGATTGATAACATTGATATATACATACAACCTAGTAAACAAGAAGGGTTACCAAGGGCAGTGATTGAATCAATGAGCAGAGCATGTCCAATTATTGCTTCAAATGCAGGTGGTATACCTGAGTTAGTAGAGGAAAAACACATTTTTAAGAAAGGGAATTGCAACGAGTTATCCACTAAAATTAACAGTTTATTATCTGACAAAGAAGAAATGAAAAATCAAGCAATTCGTAATTTTAATAAGTCAAGGGATTACTACCATGAAAAGTTGGATATGAGAAGAAATGATTTTCTAAATGAGTTCAAAACATATTCTATGGATGTTAATAAAAAATATGTAGACAAACTAATGGATAACTAATTCGTGCTTTGGGAGGTGGATAATTTAAAATGGAACCTATTCATAAACATAACAATCCACTTTTTTATAAACTTACTCTAGGATTATTTATACTATATTTTATTGTAAAACCTTTTTATATTCTTCCAAGCGGTAGTCTCCAAATGGCAGATTTAATTATGTTATTATTACTATTTTTTATGATTTTTATCAATAAATTGAAAGTCAAAATTAAAAAAAAGAATAGTAGTTTTATTATATTAAACCTTTTATTTATTTCATATATCGCAATTATAAATATTTTATGGACTGTGATCTTAGGAGAAGTAGTTTATAAAATGACACTTTATTATATTTTTAATTTTTTAGCTTGCTTTTTAGTAATTATTTTATTTTCTCGACATGGAAATAAATTATTTAAAGCTGTATACTGGGGAGTTTTAATTTCAATTTTACTCCAAACATTGTTAATTATGCTTTTAAATGGAGTAACAACAGGTAGAGATACAGGTTTTTTTAATAATCCTAACCAACTGGGTTACTTTAGTGTAGTTTCATTGTGTTTACTAATATATTCTAAACGAAAATTAGAAGATAAAGCACATTTATTCATAACAGCTTTAACTACTTGTTTTTTTCTTTCCTTAATATCTTTATCAAGAGGAGCAATTGGAGCTTCGGTTATTATCATTGGATTGTATATATTAAAAAATAGAAGTATATTCCTTCTTTTAAAAAGAAGATTAATGAGAGTAATCTTAGGAGGATTTTTGTTGATTTCCTTTATTCTTACTTTTTTTATCTACTATGACAGTAGTTTGATTACTGATTCTAAAATTTATTATGGATTAAATAAAAGAGTGGTTGGAAAAGACATTAATTCAATAGAAGAAGTAAGTACAAGAGGTTATGATAGGATATTTATTCATCCCCAGTATTTAATCTTTGGAGCTGGCGAAGGTGGATTTTGGAGATTTAATAGTTATAAAGAATTCCATTCTACCTTGGGGAATATATTTTTAAGTTATGGACTAGTTGGATTTTTGATATTTACTTTTATTATCATAAATGCATTTAAATACAATAGATGGAGAGAGTTTTATTTATTTGTAGGAATTATGGTCTATGGATTAACACACAATGGAATTAGAAATACCTTAATGTGGATTTTCATTGCATTAATTGCTTGTGATCTAAGTGATGGTGAGGAGATAGATGCATAGAAAATAAAGGGGGGGATATTCACATGCATGAGCTGACTTATTTCAGGAACGAGTTTATTGATCAAAATATTCCATTTGGTAAAAAATATTGAATCATAAAGAACTACACGGAAAAATGGTTAAAGCAACAAAGTGGGCATTAATAACCGAAATAGCAGCAAAATTAGTGATCCCCATCACGAATATGATTTTAGCTAGATTACTAGTACCAGAAGCTTTTGGTATAGTGGCAACCATAACGATGATAATCAGCTTTGCAGATATGTTTACTGATGCTGGATTTCAAAAATATTTAGTACAACATGAATTTAATAATGAGGAGGAAAAGTATCAGAATACTAACGTTGCTTTTTGGACAAATTTAGGAATATCCGTATTTCTGTGGGGCATTATTGCTTTGTTTTATGAAAGAATAGCAGCTTTAGTAGGAAATCCGGGTTTAGGGATAGTTATAGTCATAGCTTGTGCACAATTACCACTTACATCATTTTCAAGTATACAGATGTCTTTGTATAAACGTGATTTTGATTTTAAAACATTGTTTTTGGTCCGAATAGTTTCAGTCTGTATGCCATTTTTTGTAACGATACCTTTGGCTTTTATGGGCTTTAGCTACTGGGCACTTATAATAGGAAATCTTTGTGGTGAACTTCTTAACGCTATTATTTTGACGATTAAATCAAAGTGGAAACCCAAATTATTTTATAAAGTGCGAATTTTAAAAGAAATGCTGTCGTTTAGTATATGGTCGTTAATTGAGGCAATTTCTATATGGGTTACGGTATGGGTGGATGTCTTGCTGATTGGCAGTGTACTAAATTCATATTATTTAGGGGTATATAAAATTTCCTTGAGTATGGTTAACACACTTATGGCAATCATTACATCTGCTACTGTTCCTGTTTTATTTTCAGCATTGTCTCGATTGCAGAATAATAAAGAAGAGTTTAATCGTATGTTTTTCAAAACACAAAGAGCCGTTTCTATAGTCATTATTCCTTTAGGTGTCGGCGTCTATTTATATAGTGATCTAGCAACCCAAATTCTCTTAGGGAATCAGTGGAGTGAAGCGAGTGGAGTAATTGGCAATTGGGCTCTGACAAGTGCCATAATTATTGTATTTGGATATTTGTGTAGTGAAGTGTATCGAGCGAAGGGTAGGCCAAAGTTATCTTTTTTAGGTCAAGTACTTCATTTGATGGTGTTGATACCTGTCTGTATAATAAGCTCAAAATATGGATTTTGGGCACTTGTATATGCACGATCATGGATCCGATTACAAGGAGTTTTAGTCCATTTTTTAATCATGAAGTTTGCGATTGGAATTCCAATAATTAAAGTTATTAGAAATGTGTTTCCAACTATTGTTGCAGCAATTACTATGGGATTCTTAGGCTTTTTCCTACAACAATTGTTTAGTGGTTTAGTTTGGAGTTTTATCTCTATTATCATATGTGTAATTTTCTATTTTGGAATAGTATATATGTTTCCTAGTATGCGACCAGTGATGCTTGCTTTAATCAATCAGATTAAAAAGAAATCGTAACACAACCTAAAAAACTAGGTTAATTTTACATATTAAACATTAAATGGAGTTAGAATATTTGTAAGTTTATATAACATCTATTCGCTTCTTTTTTTTGGAAAAAACCATAAAACATAAACAATAAGAAAGATTTTCAAATCATATGTTTAAAAGCTTTTTATTACAGAAAATTCGAAGTGTTTTAGACATAAACATTTAATAATTGAATATATATAATTTGTAAAACGAACGTTAAATGAATGTAAAAACTATATTAACATAGAGAAATATTTTTATATAACTTAATAGAAACCCAACTATAAACTGTTTTGAAAGGAGCCAATTTGTGACCTATAGAAAAAAAGCACTGTTCTTTATTGTTTTTGATTCACTAATTGTTCTAACGGCAATATATACTAGTCACTTTATTTTAAATATTCAATCTTCTTACTCCCCATTTCTATTATTGATGTCGGTCTCATTACTAATATTTCACCATCTATTTTCGTGGATACACAAACTCTATAAGCGTGTTTGGGCATATGCAAGTATAAGTGAATTAATGGCAATTATTAATTCTGTTACTTTTTCGATTGGGTTTGTAGGTTTAATACAATTTATTTTTTATCAAGATATCTATTTTCGTATATTATTTGTTACTTGGATGTTGCATATGATGTTAATTGCGGGAACTAGATTTGTTTGGCGTTTATATAGAATGGATTTAAAGGAAAGGGTGAATAAGAAAGGGAACCGGACATTAATTATTGGTGCGGGTTCAACCGGCACGATGATTGTAAGACAACTTGTGGGTAAGAATGATTCTAAACTTAATCCAGTGGCATTTATTGATGATGATATGCAAAAACACCTTCTACATGTAATGGGTATTCCGGTTGTAGGGGGTATAGAAAAAATCGAACAAACAGTCAACAAAATGAATATTGAAAATATTGTAATTGCAATTCCTTCGATTAGTAAAAAGAAATTAAATGATATTTTTCGAGAATGTAGTAAAACAGACGCCAAAACACAAATTCTTCCAAAAATAGAAGATTTAATGATGGGTAAAGTTGCAGTAAATCAGTTCCGAGATATAAAAATAGAAGATTTATTAGGTAGAGCACCAGTTAAGTTTGATGATCATAATTTACTCCAATCTATCCAAAATCAAACGATTCTAGTTACTGGGGCTGGAGGATCAATTGGGTCTGAGTTATGTAGACAAATTTCTAATTATGAACCTACGAAAGTAATATTACTAGGACATGGTGAAAATAGTATTTACTTAATTGAGCAAGAATTGACAAATAAGCACGCTAACATTGAATATATTACTGAGATCGCAGATATACAAGATAAAGAAAAAATAAAATATATTATGCAGAAACACAAACCAAATATTGTTTATCATGCTGCAGCTCATAAACATGTTCCATTGATGGAACGTAATCCAGAGGAAGCCGTCAAAAATAACATTATTGGAACTAAAAATGTGGTAGAAGTAGCAGATGAAGCCAATGTAGATACTTTTGTCATGATTTCTACAGATAAAGCGGTAAATCCAACAAGTGTCATGGGAGCAACCAAAAGAATAGCAGAAATGATCGTGCAGTATATGGATAAGATAAGTAAAACTCGGTTTGTAGCGGTTCGATTTGGTAATGTACTAGGGAGCAGAGGTAGTGTCATTCCTGTTTTTGAAAAGCAAATTCAAGCAGGAGGACCTGTTACAGTAACTCATCCAGAAATGGAACGTTATTTCATGACCATTCCAGAAGCCTCTAGACTAGTTGTTCAAGCGGGGACACTAGCTAAAGGTGGTGAAGTATTTATACTAGATATGGGTAATCCCATAAAAATAAAAGATTTAGCTAAGAATTTAATTAAACTATCAGGTTATAGTGAAGAAGAGATCAAGATAAAATACACAGGCATACGTCCTGGAGAAAAATTATTCGAAGAATTACTGGATAAATCTGAAGTACAGGAGAAAAAAGTATCGAACAAGATTTATGTTGGGAAGTCTAACGTACATAATATTGATCAAATTAATTATTTTATACATATATTTGATTCAATAAACAAAGAAGAATTACGTGGAAAGATTCTTAATATGGCAAGTTCAAACTCAATGTCAAGGACAATTAAAGAAAGAGTACTTTAAAATCTTTGTACTATATTATGATTAATTTTATTTACGGAGTGTGATTTTATTAATGAGGATTTCCATAGTAGGAACAGGGTATGTAGGATTAGTTACTGGTGTTTGTCTAGCAAATATAGGACATAACGTTTTATGTATAGATGTAAATGAACATAAAATAAAACAGTTAAATAGAGGGGTTTCACCCATATTTGAGCCAGGATTAGAAGAACTGCTCCAAAAAAACATGCATGAAAATCGACTTTCTTTTACCTCAGATAAAAAACTTGGGTATGGTTTTGGTGAAGTCATTTTTATTGCAGTAGGTACCCCGCAAAATAATGATGGATCAGCAGATTTGACATACATCAAGCAGGTTGCAGAGGATATTGCCAAAAATATAAAAAAACACACGATTGTTGTAACAAAAAGTACCGTTCCTGTAGGAACCAACAATTTAATAAAAAAAATCATTAAAAATAAAGTGAACCATAATATTCGTTTTGATATAGCTTCCAATCCAGAATTTTTGAGAGAAGGTTCTGCGATTGAAGATACATTTAATGGGGATCGTATCATAATTGGTACGGAGAATAAACTAACAGCTGATGTTCTTGAACGTATTTTTAATCCAATTCAAATCCCAATTTATAAAACAGATATTCAGAGTGCAGAATTGATTAAATATGCATCCAATGCTTTTTTGTCTACGAAGATTAGTTTTATTAATGAAATATCTATGTTATGTGATAAGGTTGGAGCTAATGTTGAAAATGTAGCTGATGGTATGGGATTAGATCATAGAATTGGACGTGAGTTTTTAAATGCAGGTATTGGATACGGTGGCTCTTGTTTTCCAAAAGATACAAAAGCTTTAGTTCAAATAGCTGAACAATATAATCATGACTTTAAATTGTTAAAGTCTGTTATAGAAGTTAATGACCAACATCAAATATTAATGATAGAAAAAACGAAAGAGAGATTTGGGAACTTACGAAATAAAAAGATTGCAGTTTTAGGTTTAACATTTAAGCCAAATACGGATGATATGAGAGAAGCAGCCTCTATTATTATAATCAAAGAATTGGTTCGAGAAGGGGCTTTGGTATCTGCATATGATCCAGTCGCTAAAAGTGCAAAAAAACTCTTTCCATCAGAAGTAAATGTTAGCTTAACAAAAGAAGAGGCACTAAGTAATGCTGATGCTGCGCTTATTGTTACAGAGTGGGATGAGTTTAAACAAATTCCGTTAAATCAGTTGCACTCTTTAATGAAAACACCGATTCTTTTCGATGGTAGAAATTGTTTTGAGTTAGATGAAGTTAAACAAGCAGGGATTGAATATTATTCTATAGGGAGACCAAGCGTTCACACAATATTATCTGATATCGCAAATACAATATAGAGAAAATAAAAAAACAAAGTACCAATATAAAGTACGAATGGTTTACCTATATAAGTAAATGGTAGAAGTGAGGTAGTTTATATGAAAATTGGAATATTTATAACTCCTGAGGGATATGAGAGACCTATTATTGAAGCTTGTCAAGAGGTGACTGTACAATATGAATTAATTGATATATTCTCACATGATTGGATTGAACAATTTGAGCAGGCAAATTGTGATGGGTACATTATAAGACCTCCGACGAAAACAAGATTATGGATGAATTTATTCCTAAGTAGAATACTTCTTATTAAAGATAAAATTGAAGGTAAATGTGTTCCAGATCTTGATAGTATTTTATACTATGAATCTAAAATAATGATGTTGGATTTTTATAAGATACATCAACTTCCACATGTACCATCCCATACATTTTTAAATATAAAGGAAGCACTACAATTTGCAAAAGAGACTACAAGCTTTCCTAAAATGGTCAAAAGTGATGGAGGGAGTGGGGGGCTTGGTGTGAAAAAAATAAATTCTAGATTGAAATTAAATTATCAAATTTATAAGTCCTTTTTTACGGGTAATATTTTTAGAGGTTATCACTCTTTTCATGATTTTCCTGAATATTTAAAAAGCTTTGTTAGACCCTTATGGATGTATTCAAAAACAAGAAGAGCGTATTATCCATATTCAGAAAGAAGTCAGGGATATATTCACATACAAGAACTGATAGATATGAAAACGGAGTGGAGAATGATAAGGATAGGTAAATCTTATTTTGGTTTAAGGAAAGCAAAAGGGAAAAATGGACTCCGCAGTGGTTCTGGTTCCCTTGGAGATTGGGCAGACCCTCCAAAAGATTTGCTGAATTTGGTTAAAGAATGGACTGACAAGCTAAATATTTCCATCATGTCTTTTGATATTTTTGAAGATAAAGAGGGTAATTACTTAATCAATGAAATGCAAGTATGTTTTGGAACCATTTCCCCCAGTCAAATGTATATAGATGGTATTCCAGGAAGGTATGTATATGTTGATGGTGAATGGGTATTTGATGAGGGTGAGTATTGTAGATTTAATTGTAATTTATTAAGAATTGAGTTATTAACGGATATTCTAAATGTCAGAAAACCTGTGGCAGCAGCTAATTAACAAATAATATATCAGCAACTAAGTTCAATATTTTATTAGTGCGTAAAAGAGACTTGTCTTAGATGTTCATAATCTACGAGCATCTAAGACAAGTCTCTATTTATTTTAATGATTAATGGATCTTATTGGTATTAGAAAGTGTAGACTTATTCAATAAGCTCAAAATATATTCTGTAATAATATCAGTGTTTGCATATAGTAACTCTTCAGTATCATTGTTTAATGATATTAACTCTAAATCCTTCTCTTTATTCCATCCTTCTTGAATCTCATCTTTCAATCGATTTATTATTTCATATGATAGTTGGATATGCTGTTCTGTTAAACTATTCAAAAATTCTTTTTCTACTCTACTGTAGTTTGTTTCTCTTAAATTTAACCTTTGAAGTACCTCTGTGTGAACTGCATGAATATCAATGACTAATAATGGTTTAGAGTAGACCATTTTCCTAAGCTTATTTATCTTTATTCCTTCTATATGATGATTTGCACTATATTCTATAGACCATATCGCTTGGAAAAAACCTTGGTCTAAAATATGGACACCTTTTTTATTTGAACAAGATTTTATGATAAATATAATAAATAAGAGGTTAATAACGGTTTTAATGAAGTCTTTGAGGCTTTTTTGTTGGGATGGAATAATCAATTTAATAGCATATATACATGTTCTTGGTGCAATAAGAAAAACCTTGATTATGGATAATATCTTCGTATATTGCCTCCTTGTTTTTCCCATTGAATTCATGGCATAAGTAGGTTCATGAACATGAACACCATTTTTGGATAGAGATTTTGAAACCATATGTGAGATGGTTGTTTTACCAGTGCCTGGAACACCTAGAAACTCTACCATAATATTATCGTTTTCAAAGTTTTTTAAATATGACTCCATATCTTATATTTCACCTCTGAAAGAACTTGGTTTAACGGTTGATCTGCATTTATTTCTACAACAGTTGACTTCTCATTAAACTTTAGAGAGCTAATATCCCCTACTCTTTTTTTAAATTCTTCAAATTTCATATCTTTTTTCCTTTGATATGCATTCTCTGCTGTTACATTTAATCGAACTACAATATCAGGTGGGTTTTTATTTGCCCATTCATAAGGTCTGCTCTCCCAATTTGCAAAATATTTTATAATCCAGTTTTTATGGTTTTTCCATTCGTGTAACAACGGTCCGTCATTAGAACCCTTAACTTGGAGTTGCGGATATCGATCTGTGATAACCATTAAGCCTAGATTTCTAAGTTTCCAAATTTTAATTAACTTATTTCTTTTTTCGTAAGCAAGTGTTAAAGCCCATACGAATTTAGCAAAGGTCTTAAAACGAGTATGATGTTTTTTTGCATTACTCATATCTTCTTTCAGAGATGTTTGTTTATTAAAAAGTTTGTTAATAAACCATTTTTTCATGAGTTTTAGCGGATATCTTAAAATTGAGCTTGAACCACCTCCACTACCTAAATACTCTTTATATGTATCAATCTTCCAAGAAAATAAAGGAATTAATTCTTTTATCATAGTTGATTTACCAGATCCATCACAACCTATAAACGAGATAACCAATCCACCTGCTGGTAGTGTTCTTCTATAAGGGAAGGCAAATCGAAAGAATCTTTTATTTATTCCACTTAAAACCCAGTTGCACTCTCTGACTGTTCTTAAATATAGACTTGAGAAATTGCCATATGATCTATAACCACGTAATGCGTGATGTATGCTTTTCTTGAATTTAAATAGATTAAATAAGTTAGGTTTAGAATGGATAAGTTCTTTAAAGGTTTCGACCCCTACCTGACCCAATATTGATTGATAGATATTCAAACATTCTGATGGGATTATTCTTTGTTTTAACCAAATATATTCCTGATTAAATTCCTTTTGTAAGTCATTTCGACTTAATGCAAAGCGAATATCCCTAAGTCTTAACTTTAAGGCATGTCTTACTAATAAAAGTATCATTTCAAAGTTTGGATCAATGATGTATATATTTTGGTTTAGATTAAGAATACGTGTATTTAAAATGATTTTTTCCCATCTCAAACTGTAACCTTTTAAGTATTTTTCACCTAATGTTAATCTATAGTGTAAATGTATGTGAGATAATTCACCTGTAATTTTGTCTAATGCAATGTAGTCATCTACTGCAGGATATTTCATTAAAACGGTAGGATAGAATAGTTTAAATCCAGCAAGTTTTAAAAGTTCTTGTATTTTAACATATTGACTTCTATCCACAAGAATGTCTAAATCGGTCTTTCCTATTAATCCTTCATCTAAATGTTCATTACTTTTAAAGTGACAATATTTTATATTCTCTTGATGGAATAAATGAAATAATTTATTATTAACACTTAAATTCTTACTACTATTTTTTAGTTTTATACTTTTTCTATAGTGAATGGGTTTACTTTTTACTTCATGTATAATACTTGCCACTCCTTCCATCATATTTTTAAACTGAATCTATACCATAATCAATTCTTTGTAAGATCATAGAATAGATTCTTTTTAATTTTAATAGTCTTATCACAAAAAAAATGAACGTCCCCTCAGATGTTTCCCTATAATTTTATATATTATGATAGAAATGTAACCTTTATTACATATCATCAAAATATTATAAGTTAGACATTGGGGAGGTTCATTAAAGCAGTGAAATTATAATGGACTAGTAATGAGTTGCCCAGCATTATCAACATTCAATCTATATCTTGATCCATTTGGTGATTTGAGGACAAATGCAGTTTCTCCTAAATCATGTTCACTTGGCATAGGAAAAGTACTCATATCGTATTCACCCTCAACAACTTTTACACCCCCGATATAAAATGAACCTGAACCCTCTCTAGAACGGATACGTAATGGACCTGTCGGGTTGCTTCCAGTTGTAAATTGAAAGGCTAAAAATCGCATATAGGGACTTGGGTAAATATCTTGATCTGCTATTCTTGTACCATCTGGATCCTGTAGATAAACTTTAATTTCATTTTTTACAAAAATACCAATTGTATAGGTAGTGTTCGCTTTGAAAGTTGTAGTGTTATTGATCCCTTGGTAGGTTGATGTCATTGTAATTTTCTGAACAAATTCACCAATCGATTCAGTATCTGATACAATAAGTTCGGCTAGCCCTACTCCTTTGTCAATATCAGGGATCCAATTTTCAGCAATGCCTGAATAGCTACCTTCTTCATTAAAAAATCCATATCCATCTAGGATATCCTGGTCAGGTTTACGATCTCTTAGAAAATATACCTTGGATAAATCTTCAATGACCATAGGTACAGATTCTATTGCTCCGATGACAATATCTTCACAGTCCTCAGTAACCCAAAGAGCGACATTGCCATATTTATCCCAACCATAAGATCCCAATGTCCCTCCTGCTTGCCTACCAGTTAATCCGCTGAGTTGTACGTTTCTTGAATTTTTAATCATTAAACCAATGTCAATATTTTTAAGAGAATCTTGACCACCAATGTGAACTCCATTTGTATTTTCAATTAAAATGTGATAGATATGCCCTTCTGATGGGTTACTATTGTTTCCTTCTCCTTCAAAATAATTGCCTGCAAGATTTACGCCTGCATTACCTACATATACGCCACAATACTCATTCGTTTCAAGTGTACAGCCGTTTACAAAAGATTCTCTAGCGGCTACGATACCTGTATTACTATTGGCAAGAGCCCAGCAATTGAGCACATTTGTCGTCTGTGAATTCGTACCGGCATGGAATCCATTTTCTCCATTTTGATTAGACATACATGCAATAAATAAACCTTTCCATGAATTTTCATGATAGAATCCATGTCTTCCACATGTATCTGTAATAATATTTTGAAGGACCCATTGATGTACATCCACCATATGAATACCATCTCTTGGAGCGAATTGAACACGGAAATCAGACCAAGTAAAATTATCAGTACGTGACCCATTTGATAAATAAATTAAATCTTCATTCCCTGTATTTGTAGTTTCCTTCCAAATCAATTTAGAATATTCTTTTCCATCTCCAACAAGATTGATTGAATCCTCAACTAACAATGTTTGATAAATAGAATAATTCCCTTTTGGCATGTAAACCGATTTCACATCACCGTTGACTGCAGCATCAAAAGCGGATTGTATTGCATTTGTAGAATCGTTATTTCCAGAAGGATCAGCGCCATAATCTAATATGTTAATCACATTCATCTTAAATCACCTTTTTTCTTGATTTTATATATCTTATGCAGCTGATCTTGTGATGGATTGGAGAAATTCTTATTTTATAAATTTTATAAGTAAATATTGTTTAAATAGAAATAATAAATATTTATCGTAGATGTTTGAGTATAGATTACGAAAAGGGGATTCAATGGGAATAGAAGATTGATATAAACATAGTATGTAATAGTAGTGGTCTATTTGAACCATTATAAATATAAATAGATATGATAAAGGAGAATAATGAAAACTTTTCGTGTTATGTTACAAGCAAAATTGAATGGTTATATGAAGGATAAGGATTATAGAGAACTCCTTAAAGGTTCTGGAATTACATTTTTACTTCGTTTTTTATCTTTTGTATTGTTATATGTACTAAATTTTATGATTGCTAAAATATATGGAGCGGATGCACTTGGTATCTATACCTTGTCCTTCACATTACTTTCTATTGCACTGACTTTAGTTTTAATTGGTACGGATACCTCCGTTGTCAGATTTATTAGTGAATATAGAAGTCAGAATGCTTTGAAGGAAGCAAATAAAATATTTATTAAAATTATTAAACTACTATTGCCACTCTCATGTATATTTAGTGTTGGATTTTATTTTTTAGCAGAGCCAATTGCTATTAAGGTATTTAAAGAACAATTGTTAATTACTCCTATTAAAATTATATCTATTGTGTTACCTTTTATGGTCATTGCAAGAATATACGCGAAAGCCTTCAGAGCGGTTAAATCTATCACAAAGTCTATTTACTACGAAATTATTGGTATACGACTGGGGACTATACTTATATTGTTACTTTTTATACTTTTTTTTGAGAAAAACATATTGCATATCATATATGCTCTTTCGATAGCGATTATCATAGCAGCTTTAATGGGTATGTTCTCATGGAATGGAGATTATCAATCATTTGAAATAAATAAAAAAAGAGGGGGACCTGATGAAATAAAGGTAAAAAGTATGAAAGAAATACTTATCATCTCTCTCCCCATGTATTTAACATCTTCTATGGTACTTATTTTAAATTGGACAGATACAGTAATGCTAGGAATTTTCTATAACACAGAGGTCGTTGGAATTTACAGTATTGTACTTAAACTATCCCTTCTCATTAGTTTTTCTCTTTCCTCCATTAATATGATTATTTTACCTAAATTTTCAGAATTGTACTGGGGAGGACGTAAACAAGATTTAATAAAAGTTTTTCGATTTTCAGCTATGCTTACTTTTTGGTTATCAATTCCTATATTGGTAATAACTATACTTCTTTCACCAATTCTTTTATCAGTTTTTGGAGAAAATTATATTGTAGGTACAATTCCCCTCACTATTTTATGTATTGGTCAATGTATAAATTGTTGTACTGGAAGTGTAATGCAGTTACTTAATATGACAGGACATGAAAAACAAGCTAAAAATGCAATCATGGTTTCCGCAGGTGTGAATTTAGTATGCAATGCGCTCTTAATTCCACTATTTGGGATGATTGGTGCGGCTATTGCTACCTCATTTAGTATCATCATTAGGGAATTGATTGCAACTATGTATGCATATCGAATTTTTAAGTTTAGAACATGGTACATTCCATTTAAAACTTTAAAATTAAGTGAGGATTATTCTGAATGAATGATCAATATATACGATAATACAACTTAATAAACTTTAGTATAGATGTTAATAGAGAATGTTAGAATAATCAATCGGTCTACGGCATAGGATGTATAAATATTTTACATATGCTGAGGAGGATATTTGGTGATAGAGGATAAAAAAGAACTTTATGAGAATAGTGAAATTTATGATGTTGTAGGGATAGGATTTGGTCCTTCAAATCTGGCCCTAGCAATAGCAATAGAAGAATCTGAAAAGAAACTTTCAAGTTTGTTTTTTGAATCCCAAAAATGTTTTGCATGGCATGGAGACATGTTGATGGAAAACATGCAACTTCAAGTCTCATTTCTTAAAGATTTAGTGACATTAAGAAACCCGCAAAGTTATTATTCTTTTTTAAATTATTTAAAAGTTAAAAATCGACTTAACGATTTTATTAATTTAAGAGATTTTTATCCTACTAGAATAGAGTACAACGATTATTTTTGCTGGGCAGCTGAGCAATTTTCTAATCAAGTAAGGTATCAAACAAAAGTTGTATCTTTAGAACCATACGTTCAAGATGATGAATATTCCATAAAGTATACCAAAGTAGTTGTAGAAAATATGGAGGATGGTTCTATTAACGAAGTATTAGCTAAAAATGTGATCGTTGCCACAGGTGGAGTACCAAATACGCCAGCTCATATCAATTTAGATTCAAAACATATCATTCACACGAAACAATTTTTACATAAGTTAAAGAATAATTATCCGGATCAAAACCAACCCTATGAATTTGTTGTGGTGGGTTCAGGTCAAAGCGCTGCAGAAATCTTTAATTATCTGATTGATCATTATAAAAATGCAAAGATTAAATCAGTCATGAAACAATTTGCGTTTAAACAATCGGATGATAGTCCATTTGTAAATGAGATCTTTCATAATGAGATCACAGATTTTGTATACAATTTGCCGACGGATCAAAGAAATTCTTTCATTAAAAATTATCAAGATACGAATTATTCAGTGGTAGATGTGGATCTAATTAAAGAAATTTATAAAAAAGTATATATTCAAAAGGTCGCTGATCAACACAGATTTAAAATATTGCCGTTTATGGAACTTAAAACATTGGTTGAAACAGAACAAGGTGTAAGAGGTCGGTTTTTAAATAGAGAAGGTGGATATGAGGAATTGAAAGCAGACGCATATTTTTTAGCTACAGGTTATAAAAGAAAAATTCCATCAATACTTAACAATATTTTTACTTATTTAGAAAAAGATGAAACAGGAAACTTAAAAGTTGAGAGGAGTCACAGAGTGTTATCAAAGGATCGTTTCTCTCCATCCATTTATGTTCAAGGGTTTAATGAAAAAACGCACGGTTTAAGCGATACACTATTGTCAATCATCCCATTTAGAGTAGAGGATATTTTAGAAGATATTATACATAGAATGGGAGAAAAAGATACACATGAAGATTATATGTTAGCACAAAAATAAGGATGGAGGTTAGTTAAAGTGTTAGTGAAAAAGTTAGAACATAAAGAATTGTCTAATGTATCTGAGACTTATTATAAAAGACTATCTCCTTGGGAAAATGTGCAAGAACCTCCATTTGGTTCAATTTTGGGAATGGTAAAGCCAGGGAATTCCACAGACCCACATAATCATCATGAAGGTGAAATATTCGTTATTATCCAAGGAGATGGAATTATTACTGTGGATGAAGATGAACAGAAGGTGGAGAGTGGAGATGTAATTTATTTACCTGCATTTAAAGTTCATACTTTAAAAAATGGTTCAGATGATCATGATTTAGTTTTTCTAGGTATATGGTGGGAAGATATAAAACTATTAGAGGAAGAGTTTCTATTAAAACAAAAACAAGAAACAAAGCAAATTTTAATCTTCGCTTCTCCACCTACTCCTAATGGAGATTTACATCTGGGCCATATATCAGGTCCTTATACAGGTGCAGATATTTTAAATCGTTTTTTAAAATTAAAAAATATGGAAAGTCACTATATTACCTATATGGATGATTACCAAAGTTATGTATCTTTAAAAGCAAAGCAACTAGGGAAATCTACCATAGATACTTCTAATTATTTTGCAGATATCATAGAAGATACTTTTTTATTAAATGATATAAAAGTGGAAAATTGTTTACGTCCAAATCATTCAGAAGATTATATTAAATTCATTCAAAACTTTTTTATAAAACTGTATGAAAATGGAAAGTTGATAGAAAAGGAAGTCCCATCTTTATATTGTGATTGTTGTGATCTGTATTTACACGAAGCAAATGTTCGAGGTCAGTGTCCACACTGCTTAGAAAGCAGTGATGGAAACGCATGTGAACAATGCGGTCAGCCAAATGATTGTACGGATTTGATTAAACCTGCTTGCAAACATTGCGATCACAGGCCTTCCATTAAAAATTCAAAACATATTTATTTCCCTCTTAACTTATACGAAAAACAATTAAGAAATTACGTCAAAGGCGTTTCCATGAGGTCTCACCATCGAGCACTTTGTGAAAAAATGCTAGAGCAAGGATTACCTGATATTCGAATTACTCACACATCTGACTGGGGTATTCCAGTCCCCCTTGAACATTATCAAGGGCAAAGTTTATACGTGTGGTTTGAAATGTGTCCAGGTTATATAGCAGCTACAGATGATTTTGTAAGCAAAGATGAGAAGGATAGCGATTGGAGAAAATATTGGAAAAATAATAATGCTGAAGTGGTTCAATTTTTTGGATTTGATAACAGTTATTTTCATGCTCTTCTTTTTCCAGCTTTGTATATGGCATTTGATAAAGAAATAAAATTACCTACTGCTTTTGTAACCAACGAATTTCTAAGATTAGATGATTTGAAATTTTCAACTAGTAGGGGACATGCGATATGGGGGCAAGACTTATTGAAGAAAGTACCTTCTGATGTCCTAAGGTTTTATTTATCGTATATACGAGCAGAGACAGTCCAAGAAAATTTTTCATTAATTGAATTTGAACAAACAGTGGATTATGAATTGAATCAGTGTTGGCAGGGGTGGATTTCTAAATTAATTCATAAAATAAATGTGAATTTTGAAGGGGTGACACCACATACTGGAGGCTGGCAGAATCGACATCGTATTTTCTATGAAATGTTAAAAAACACAGTTAAAGAAGTTTCGATATCATACGAACCAGAAGTATTCTCGCTTCAACAAGTGACACGAAAGTGTTCTGAATTAGTACGTAGAGCATCTGCATTTGGAGAATCTGAAACCTATTATAAAGGAATATCTTCACAATATGATGATTTTAGAACAAGTATAGCGCTAGAGTTAACGGCTGCTAAAACGTTAGCTATATTAATAGCGCCTATAATGCCTCGATTTTCAGAATATTTATGGGAAAGTCTTGGCATAAATGAACAGATGCAGTGGGAAGATGTACCGAGGTTAATATTAGGAGATTTAGTAGTAAGAAAAGATGACTTTATCTATTTTACCCCAATAAAAGAACAGTTAGCACAATATGAGTTGAGTAAATAAAGTATGAAAAAACATATCGTTGTGATCGGTGGGGGAGTAGTAGGCGCATCCATATTATATCAGTTAGCTAAAAATGGGTATTCTAATTCAATTTTATTAGAAAAAGATCAATTTGCAAGTGGGTCAACCTTTAAATCTGGTGGGTTTATAAGGATATATCATACTGACTCTTACCTAACTGATTTAGCTAGAGATAGCTTTCAAACATTTTTAAATTTTGAAGAAACATATGGTTGCTCCTGTGGATATGTGAAAACAGGTTTATTAAACTTAATTCCTGACTTATGGACTGAGAAGGCAAATAACGTAGTAGAGCAATTAAAAAAATGGGGTTGTAATATTGAGATAGTGTCCAATCAAGAAGGCAAAAATAGATTCCCATCTATAAAATGGGGGGGTGTTGGTGCAGCAGTATATGAACCAGATGGGGGTTATGCTGATCCATTGTTAACAACAAGGGTTTGGATCGATAAGGCTAGATCCTTAGGAGTGTTGGCTTTAGAAGGTGTTGAAGTCAATAAGATTATGGTTGATAACAATAGGGTAATGGGTGTAGATACTTCAGTAGGATTTATTCACGCGGATATTGTGATATTAGCAACAGGTGCTTGGAGTGATAAGTTTATAAAACAACTTGGGTTACATTATAGTGTCCGAAGTAAACATATTCAAATTCAATATTTTAAAAGGCCTGAATCTGCTTCAATTCCACCAGCTTTTATTGACAATATAACTGACCTATATAGTAAACCAGAACAAAATGAACTTCAATTAATTGGTTATCCAACTAATGAGTGGGACATTAACCCTGACGAATCAAAAGCAATTCTATTTGATGAAGCAAAAAAAGTAAAAAAAATGGCTAAAGAACGTTTTGATTGGATTGATCAGTCAAGATTTTCTGGAGGCAGATTAAGTTTTGATGGATATACGCCAAATGAGCGAGGGATAATAAAAGAAATTTCAAATGTGAATGGTCTTATATTAGCTACTGGTTGGAGTGGCACTGGGTTTAAATTGTCGCCTGCAATAGGGAAAAGAACTATACAAATCATAAAAGCATTTAAATAAACATTAAATTTAACGCATAAAATGAATGGTCTTCTAAATTGAATAGAGGGTCATTTTTTGTTGCAACTAATGATTTATTCGAATTGTTAATAAGAATACTTATTTTAAAAATCTTTTTAGACTCTAGTAATGATTACAATATATCTATTACTATTACTATTACTAATAATTAATTGGAATATTCTTATAGATAAGAACATAAAATTTTATATCTATTAAATTCATATAAGGAAAGAGAGCATATGAAAAAAACTGTAAAAAAAGCAATAATTCCTGCAGCAGGTTTAGGGACGAGATTTTTACCAGCTACAAAAGCGATGCCTAAAGAAATGCTGCCTATTGTTGATAAACCAACGATCCAATATATTGTTGAAGAAGCTGTTGCTTCTGGTATTGAAGATATTATTATTGTTACAGGTAAAGGCAAACGTGCGATTGAAGATCACTTTGATAATGCATTTGAATTGGAACAGAATCTTTTAAAAAGAGGGAAGCTAGATTTACTAGAAAAAGTTCAGTTTTCCTCCAATATTGCAAATATTCATTACATTAGACAAAAAGAACCTAAAGGATTAGGTCATGCGGTTTGGAGTGCAAGAAAATTTATAGAAGATGAGCCTTTTGCTGTTTTATTAGGAGATGACATCGTACAAGCCGACACTCCTTGTTTACGTCAATTAATGAATGAGCATGAAAAAACACAGGCTTCCATAATTGGAGTGCAGCAGGTACATGAAGATGAGACGGAGCGTTATGGAATTATCGATCCAATCACACAAAATGGTCGGCTTTATCAGGTGAGAAATTTTGTTGAGAAACCTGAATCAGGTACTGCGCCTTCTAGGTTAGCAATTATGGGTAGATATATTCTTACTCCTCAAATTTTTATGTTCTTAGATGAACAACAGATTGGAACAGGTGGAGAAATACAACTTACAGATGCAATACAAAAATTAAACGAAATACAGCGTGTATTTGCATATGATTTTGATGGGAAACGTTACGATGTAGGAGATCAGTTAGGATTTATTCAAACTACATTGGAGTTTGCTCTCCAAGATGAATCGTTGAGTTCTTCACTCCTTGCTTTTATGGATCGCTTAATTGTTAATAAAAGAGTTTGAACTATTCCTTGTAAAAGGCTGTTGATGTTGATAATGAAGAAGTATTTAAGATTCTTACTTACATTTTCTATGCTGCAAATAGATAAGTTAGCTGAGTTATTCAGTCACTTACAACCTAAATATAATATTGAAAATATAAACAATATAGACGAGTTTACCAATGTCATCATAGATAATCCTAATCGTTCAACTATTGATTACCTTAAACTTAATAAAAATAATGGTGCGATTCAGTTTAGTGTTGATACTAAAACGATGAGAGGTATAGCAAATTTCAACTATATATATTTTCTTATGATTCGAGATCACATAATCCATGACAGCTTAGAAGATAACTTTTTCCTCTGCTTTTATGACGTAAATGAAAGAAGATTTAAAACTTGGTTATCAACAGATGGCAATAGTAACAACATTATTTTAAAAACAAAACGATTTAAAGCAAAGCGTAATAGAGAAGTTATTTTGAAATGGGAAGAGAATGACTCTTTTTGCATCTACTTTAATAAAAAACTTGTTGAGAAGGTTGCGATCGGTGAATTTACGATGAATCCAATGAGAATTTGTATAGGTGAAAATATGGAGAAAACCTTTCCCTCACGTTACAGCAAATACAAATTGCATAACTTAGCTATATCAGGACATAAAAAATAATCTTGATAAATAAAATTTGATTTTTATTAAGAATATATCCTTGGAGGAAATAATGGAAGAAGAGATCGATTTTAAGCAAATACTTCAAATCATTATAAAAAAAATATGGATTCTCATCATTATTACTTTAATAGCTATCCTTATTAGTGGGTTGATTAGTTATTATGTTTTAACTCCTACGTATCATTCATCTACACAATTACTAGTTGCGCCTACTAATTCTGAACTTCAGCCATTTAATTCTAATGACATTCGATTTAGTTTAGAGTTAATTAATACTTACAGTGTAATCATTAAAAGTCCTTTTATATTGGAACAAGTAATAGATGAATTAGGGATAAATTACTCAGTCGCATATTTAAATGATTTAATTACTGTACAAACAGCAAGTCAGTCACAAGTATTTACAATTGAAGTAGTGAATGAAGACAGTGAAATGGCAGCAAAGATTACAAATACAATTGCACAAGTCTTTAAAGAGAATATAGTCGGATTAATGAATGTAAACAATGTAACGATATTGGCTGAAGCAAAGGCTTCAAGTGTCCCTATAAAACCGAATCCAACACTAATTATTGCTCTTTCTGTTGTTGCATCTGTTTTAGTGTCTCTTGTACTTATATTTATAATAGAGTTTTTTGATAACTCGGTTAAAACAGAACAGGACATAGATGATTTGGGATTATCTGTATTAGGTACAATCAATAAAATAAAAAAAATAAAAGTGAAGGAAACAACGCAGAATAATGAAATTGGAAATGATGGGGGGGTTACACTTGAGACTTGAAAAGAGAATGGATAAGAGTAGGTTGCGCAGTATGGTGACGTATTTCAAGCCTAAGACTATTGTATCTGAACAATATCGATCTATTCGGACGAATATTCAATTTAGTTCTGGTAAACAGTCCAATCGATCCATTGTTGTTACATCTTCTATTCCCGGTGATGGCAAATCTACAACCGTTGCAAATTTATCAATATCTTTTGCCCAACAAGGAAAACGTGTGTTAATTGTTGATGCGGATCTTCGTAAACCAACTTTACATCATATTTTTAGAATTTCTCAAGTAAATGGACTAACTAATTATTTAGCTGGATTTTATCCTTCAATAGATGAAATCGTTTATGATACCGGAGTAGATAATTTATCTATTGTAACGTGTGGTCCAATACCAGGTAATCCTGCTGAATTACTTGGTTCACAACATATGAAGGATTTTATGGATGAAGCACTGCAAAAATTTGATATGGTATTGGTTGATACATCTCCAGTGTTAGCAGTTACGGATGCACAAATTGTTTCTAATTTATGTGATGGTGTTGTTCTTGTTATACGGAGTGGAAAAACTGATAAAAAACAGGTGAAAAAAGCTAAGGAATTACTGGAACAAACAAATGCAACTGTTTTAGGAGCTGTATTAAACCAGAAAAAAGCGTCTAAAAAACAAAATTTTTATTATGTGAATTAAATATGAGCTACCGAAGAATAGTTAAAAAATCCTAAAATTCCACATACTAACATATAGCTTTACATTTTGAATACACAATCATCAATTTTTTAAATAGAACTGATTTCTATATCAACTTCAATCATATCCGGAGTGAACACACATGAAAATCAAACCATTCTTCAACGAAATGATATGCAGAATTCAAGACGATGAAGTTAATGCCATCGCTGCGCAGTTAACTTATTATCAGATTTTATCGTTTTTTCCTTTCCTCATCTTTCTCATCACATTACTTTCATACACGACTATTACAAGTGAGGATGTACTACAGGAGATTAAAGAACTTCTACCTGAGAACACAGATCAGATGATTTTAAACCTGATTACGGAGACGGTATCGAGTCGTAGTGAAACACTCTTATCTCTAGGAGTAATTGCAACAATATGGACAGCCTCTAGAGGGGTCATGGCAATTATTCGTGGAATTAATAAGGCCTATGATGAAGCGGAAAACCGTCACTATGTAGTCGTCAGAGGCATTTCCATTTTATATACGCTGTATCTGGCTTTGGTACTGTTACTTTTATTTATTATGCTTGTTTTTGGAGAAGTGATAGGTAAACGTGTGTTTAGTTTTTTTGAGCTGCCACTATATTTTGGAACAGTGTGGGATTGGATGAAATATTTGATTCCGCTCATTGTCATTTTCTTTGTTTTTGTTTTTTTGTATCATAGTGCACCAAATCGAAAATTAAAATATAGAGAGGTTCTGCCCGGAACCATTTTTACAACTGTTGGTTTAATTATAGTCTCACTTTTATTTTCCATTTACGTAAATAATTTTGGTAATTTTTCTAAAACGTACGGAAGTATTGGGGGAGTCATTGCTTTACTCATCTGGATGTATCTTATTAATATTACAATCATCCTTGGTGGCGAGATCAATGCGGCTTTAACAAATTTACGCGAAGGAAGAAGGAGAGAGCACTGCAAGCATTTTGGGTATTATTTGATTCTGCCTTTTAAGCAAAAAAAGGAGAAATAAAGGCATCTTGGTATTATATACATGTTAATTTAAATGTGATTATAGTAAAATATGTACTGAATGTCCAATATTAATAAGGTGGAGTTGACAGCATGAGAAACAGCAACAGGTACATATTAGTGCCATTATTATCTTTTTTACTTATTTTTTCTTCGGTGGTTCCTTTGGTTAATGTGCAGGCTCAAGGGGAGATTATTGAAGAAGTTGTGGGTGAATCTCTAAATCAAGAAGTCTTTGAAAATGAAATAGAAGCCCTTAACACTTATATTTTAGGAAATATTACGTTTTATTTACCAGATGGGTTTGAATCTTATATCTTATTTAATAGAGGTACGATATATAGAGCAAATGAGTCTGGAGCTGATTGGGAATGGTTTTCGACGTTAGAACAGCTTGAGGATATTAATATAGAATCAAATGAAAGTTATTTTTTAGAAATGGCTTTTACTATAAGAAATGCGGCTCATGAAAATATCATTTTTTTATATCAAGCTAACTTAACAGGGCAGGAGATCATTGATTTAGATGAGATTAATATAGATGAATCAGAAGTGACTGAACTTCAAATTGAATCTAATGATGATTTTATTAATCATAGATTGACAGTCATTCCGGATAGTATTTTTACATTTAATATTAATGAATTTCAATTTAATGAATCTGGGGTTACATTATGGTTGCCTACAGATATGTCGGAAGTACATTTGAAATATATCGCTAAAAAAGAGATAGATGAGAATAAGCTTCAGAGAATTCATCTTTCTAAAAAAATTAACTTGAATGAGTTTCAATCTCCAATTAATTTTGATAATGAACTAGGAGAAGCAGTTAAAGTATCTTTTCTTAAAAATGGCCAGCCATTAGAGATAAGCTCTCTGTTAATAGAAGACTATTTAGCATCAAGTTATACTTACTTTGAGGAAAATACAATCTTAATGACACCTGATAGTGTTAAGTTTGAAATATATGTAGGAGAGGGAGACTATGAGTGGATATGGGTTCAAAAGATCGATGTAATGGAAGATACTGACTTATATTTAACTGATTCAGTTGATTTAGATGTATCATTTGGATATTTTCCTGAAGAAGTTAGGTTTGAACATCAATTAATGAGTGGAGAATTTAACCTTCAAAATGTAATTTTTAGTAATAATGGTGAGTCTGAGTCTGCTATCTCATATAATATAGAAATAAAAAATGTAAACAAAGAAATTGTATTTATGGGTCCAGCTGAAACTAGATATGAATTTCTTTATTCTAACTTAACACCAGGAAATTATGAATACAATGTAACGATAAATCTTCCTAATCAAGAGCCAATACAAAAGTCAGAGTGGTTTGAAATTGATACTTGGGGGACATCAAGTCCTCCTACGAACCTGGAAGTTATAGCATCAGAAGGAGAAGTAGAACTAACTTGGGAATCTAATTTAAACAGTAATGCACCTACTGGTCATGTGGTAAAACGTTCAGAATCAAAGGGTGGACCATTTATAGATATTGCTGAAATGGATAAGAGTGAAATGATAATAAATGCTGAAGGTAATATTGGGACTACTCATTTTATAGATTCCGATGTTATAGATGGTATAACCTATTACTATATAGTTACGGCATTAAACGATGTTGGCGAGGGTATACCTTCAAATGAAGTGTCAGTTACATTAAAAGATAAAGAAGATGATGGAGACGATGGAAACTCAGGTGGCACAACTCCTCCGAGTGGAGGTAATAGTGGTGGAAACTCAGACGGTGGAACTCCAAGTGGAGGTACCGGTAGCACTTCTCCAAGTGGAGGAACCCCACCACCTCAAGTTGATGAAGAAGAACTCGAGTCAACCGAACAACAAGAAGAATCAAACGAACCTAAAAGTGTAGAAGTTGATGTAAATGATGTGAAAACAGAAGATCAATCTGACGGCACAATCAAAACAATAGTTGAAGTAGATGATAAAACCATAACCAAAGCATTAAAAAAAGCAGAAGAAGTAGATCAACTTATTATAGATTTATCAACAGTTGAAACAGATACAGTAGACATTCAGTTGAGCTCTGAAAGTATTAATGCAGTAACAGATAACAATGATGAAACCGTAATCGAAATTGTGACAGATGAAGTTGCTTATCGACTTCCTGTAGAAGAAATAGATCTTGATGATACGGCTAAGAAATTAGGAGTATCTTCAGACGAATTAGAAATATCTATTCAAATCAATAAATTGAAAGATACTAATTTAACTGAAGAGCAAAATGAATTAGATTTAGCATCAGATGTATATGATTTTCATATTGAAGTCAGTTCAGGAGATGAAACTATAGAAGTAGAACACTTTGGTCAATATGTAGAACGTGTGATTATTGGTGAGAAGAGATTTGATCCTAATCGTTCCATTGCAGTTCGTCTAAATGAAGATGGAACCTTCTCGCCGATTCCAACGATATTTGATGGAAATGAAGCGATTATTAAAAGCAATTCCAATAGTATGTATGTGATTGTAGAAAATAAGGTAACCTTTGAAGACAGCGAGGGCTGGTATCAAACAACCATCGAAAAATTAGCAAGTAAATATATTGTGAATGGGGTTAGTGAAACTAAGTTTGCACCAAATGAGGTAACCACACGTGCACAATTAGCAGCGATGTTGGTTAGAAGCTTAGATTTGAAATCTAACAAAAACTACTCAAGTATCTTTACAGATGTAGAAGGAACGGAATGGTTTGTAAACGAGCTGAATGCAGCTGTAGAAGCTGGAATTATTAAAGGTTACAATGATAATACCTTTAAACCAAGTGATTTGATTACACGTGAACAAGCAGCAACTATGATTTATCGAGCTATGGAATTAGTACGCTTTGATGAGTCGAAGTTAAATCAAAGTTTGATTGCAAAAAATAAGTTTTCGGATTATGCAGAAATAAGTGACTGGGCAAAAGAAGAATTAGAAGTAATGACACAGACAGGCATTATTGGTGGTAAAACGGAGAATACGATTGCACCATCAGCTAATGCAACTAGAGCTGAAGTAGCTGTAATGATTGCGCGTTTCTTACAGTTTGTAGATTTTATGGATTAATTAATCTCTAGTAGTAAAAACCGTCCTTTGCAGTATCATTGCGGGGACGGTTTGAAAAAATAGCTATTCACAAAAATGAATTTGTAATAGCTATTTTTTGTATTTAAAGTTTACAATTATATCAACAAATTAAACAACTTCTCATCCTTATTAATTTCAATATATTTAAAATCTCTTTCTGATAGACGTTGAATGAGTGCATCATAATCTTCACGATGTTTTAACTCAATACCTACGAGTGCGGGTCCATTTTCTCGGTTATTTTTTTTCGTATATTCAAATTGAATAATATCATCATCTTTACCTAACACATCATCTAGGAATTCTCTTAATGCACCAGACCTTTGTGGAAAGTTAATAATAAAGTAATGTCTTAACCCTTCATATATAAGGGAACGTTCTTTAATATCCTGCATGCGATCAATATCGTTATTCCCACCACTAATAACACATACGACATTTTTTCCTTTGATTTCGTCTTTATACAGATCTAATGCTGTAATCGGTAATGCTCCAGCAGGTTCAATGACAATCGCATTATTATTATACATCTGTAAAATGGTAGTACATGCTTTCCCTTCTGGGATGAGTACAATATCGTCTACAAGCTGTTTACAAAGTTCAAATGTAATCTTTCCAACTTTTTGAACCGCAGCACCGTCAACAAATTTGTCAATCTTCTCAAGGGTGACGATTTGATCTTGTTCAATTGATTGTTTCATTGCAGGTGCGCCTTCAGGTTCAACCCCAATGATTTTCGTGTCGGGACTAACACTTTTAATATAACTACCTGTTCCTGCAGCTAATCCACCACCACCTATAGTGACAAATACATGATCAATATTTTCGGAAGTTTGATTCATAATTTCCATTCCGATCGTTCCTTGTCCGATAACAGTAAGGGGATCATCAAAAGGGTGGATAAAGGCCATTTCTTTTTCATTACTATATTGTATCGCTGTCGTGTAGGCATCATCATAAGTATCACCTGTCATAATGACCTCTACATACTCTTTTCCAAATAATTTTACTTGAGAGATTTTCTGCTTTGGCGTAGTGGAAGGCATAAATATTTTCCCTTGGATACCTAATCGGTTACAGGAATATGCAACTCCTTGCGCATGATTTCCAGCACTGGCACATACAACACCTCGTTCACGAACCTCTTTAGATAAACTTTGTATCGCAAGATAGGCCCCTCTAATTTTAAAAGAACGAACGACTTGTAAATCCTCCCGTTTTAAATAAACATTACAGTCATACATCTGAGATAACAGTTCATTATATTGTAGTGGGGTAGTTGTGATGACGGGATTAAGCACCCGACTAGCATGAATAATGTCTTGGATCTGAATGCTTTGCATGGTTTCCTCCTTGTATATTTAAAAATTATGCAAAAGATAAGTTCTGTATTTTTAATGAAAGAAACCGCAGGTGTTGTATTTGCCTACGGTTTACTACAACAGTTCATTTAAATTTAATCATTGACACCTAGTACATTAGTTAGCTATTTCATCACAACTTTCTCTAAAGTTGCAGCCCCAACAATTTCGTTTACTAGGGTTTGTTGCAAATCGTGAGATAGGTAGAGGTTTATTTATTTCAGGATCCTCTAAACATTTTTTCATTTGATCCATACTCTCTACAATGTCAACCTTAAGTTGATTAAGCCCAGTTTCATCGATTGTAATCTTTGCACTTTTTCCAGATAATAAGTATTCTAACCTAATTTCCATCTGTTCAAAAGGTACATTATATTTATCATGTAGAAATAAGGCATATAACAAAAGTTGATTTTTGTTTTCCTCAGATTCGTTTCCAGTTTTCCAATCGGCGATGATCCAACGGTTTCGTTTTTTAAATAAAAAATCTAATTTAACATAAATTTTCTGTCCGTTGATGAGAAAGGTGTTTAGTTCCTCGATTTCTATTATTTTCATATCTTGATCTTGTAAAATATCTTGTATCGTTTCACTTTCAAAAAAGTTCGTTATACATAGTTTTAGGCGCTCTTTAATTTGTTCTACTCGTTTTGGCGGTAGTTTATCTCCGTAGTATAACTCATGTAACATTTTTAGTTTTTTCGGTGCCATCTTCCATCTTGTGATGTCTAGTGAATCTTTATAAGCTTGATTCAAGTGAAATCGAACATCTTCAGTGATTTCTTTATGCTCAGGCATGGATTTTTCAAGTTGCCACTGTTTTAAAGAAGCCTCTGCCATCAGATGAACACCATCACCTAACATCATATAAAGGTTTGTAATTTGTTTTAAACGATACACAGTGCGCTGACCTTCAGACGCATCTCTTAACCAACCGTTATGTGAACCATAATAATGGTAGTAATATTTTCTTTGGCAATCCTTAAAAATTTGATCGCGTGATTGTGACCATGACCATTCTGGATATGGACGAATTTCAAAAGCCATGATGATTGCTCCTTTCATGATCTTCCATGCATATTTCGACAAATAGTTGTTAAATCCTTTATTCTAGTGAAGAGTTCATAACTTGTATAAAGGCTTATTGAACCTCGTAAAAAGGTTTGAAATTTAACTTATGATATACTTAGTTTGGATCACTTGGCAAGTGAAATTTTCAAAAACTAATTTTGGTTGAATATCCTCACAGAGTGAAAACTACCTATTATAGAATAGATTATTTTAAAGGAGTGAATTTATGATGGAACTTATCGTTTATTTAGCAGGTCAAATTCATGATGATTGGAGAGAAAATATTAGAGGGAAAATTAAAGAAAAGAAACTTTCCATACAAACCGTTGGACCACAGGAAAAACATGATCGATCTGATGAAATAGGAGAATTGATCAAAGGAACACAACCGAATGCGATTTATCGAGATGAAGCGGCTTCTCAAATGAACAACCTCAGGACTACTGTATTAATGAACAAAGCAGATGTAGTTATAGCATTATTTGGTCCTAAATATAAACAGTGGAACACTGCAATGGATGCTGCCACAGCGATTCAAATGGGCAAACCGGTTATTCTAGTTCGTCCTGAAGAATTCCATCATGCGTTAAAAGAATTATCTAATAAATCCCAAGTAGTTGTGGAAACGTTAGATCAAGCTGTGGAAGCATTGGCGTACATATTGGAATAAACTAGATTAATGAAGATTGAATAGTGGGATTAGAAATAATTTTGTAGCTCTTGATATATGATCAAGAGCTTTTTTGTGTCTAATATTTTTGTTATAAGACTAATAAGAATTCCCAAAAAGGGAAATCATAAGGGTGTAAAAAGGAGGGAAAAAACATGAATGGTATGTACAGTACTTACATCAATATTGGGTTGGTCCTTATTGTGATCATCGGTATTGGTTCGTTAATTTATACATTTAGATTAGCTCAGGAACAAAGAACTGAAGATCAAAATGGAACATCTACTAAACATCCAGTTATTTTAAATCCAGTTCTTCTTAGTTATGTAATTATTACACTTTTAATGCTAGTTGGTGCTTATTTCTTTTACATTTATGTACTTAAATAAAACTTGAGGGGAGTTATCTTAATTATGGAAAGGCAAAAATATTACGTTTCAGTGCAGGCAGGCACCATACTAGAAGAACAAACGGCGGCTTCCTATGAGTTTGAAATATATGCATCAAATAAAGAACTTACAGAGCTTGAAGAACTATTTAATTTTAGAGAAGATGCAGAGCACACTACTTTTATAAGGTCTTTTATACCAGCGATGGCATATCATAATGATCAAGAAAATGATGACTATGATGAAGTATTAGCTGGTATTTATAAAAAAGTTCATGCATTAGGAACAGAGGAAACTAAAAGACAGATTGAAAGAATGAGGATTCTATGAATTTTGTAGATATTAGTGTGGAGTTATTCATTGGATTTATCCTCCTTTTTTTAATGACAAAAGTTTTAGGAAAAACCTCAATAAATCAAGTTACCCCATTTGAATTCATATCAGCCTTAGTGTTGGGTGAACTTGTAGGGAATGCAATATATGATGAGGACATTGGTTTTGGTTATATTTTATTTGCAGTTTTTGTTTGGGGTTTATTAATGTACATAGCGGAAATGTTAGAAATAAAATTTTTAAAACTTCGCGGTTTCCTAGAAGGCAACCCTTCCATTGTAATCCATAATGGTATTATTGATCGAAATGAGCTAAGAAAAAATAAAATGAGCATCAACCAGTTACAAACATTATTACGTCAAAAAGATACTTTTTCAGTACATGAAGTAGAATTTGCTTTGTTAGAATCAAACGGTACACTTTCAGTTCTTAAGAAATCATTATATTCAACTACTACACAGCAAGATTTAGACATGCATCCACGCCCAACTTATCTGGCAGTAACTTTTATTATTGATGGGGAAGTGTTGTTAGATAATTTAACAGCGAGTGGTTTTGATGAAACTTGGTTGCAAAATGAATTGGTGAAAATAAACATCAAAAGAGTTGAGGATATATTTTATGCAGAGTGGCAGCAGGACGAAGGTCTATTTGTTTTGCCTATGAAACAATCCACTGCGAAATGACTTACATCTCTTCTCAATTGCCCCAGTATAGTAAGCCACTAATACTTCAAAGAAAAAACTAACAAGTATGTTCTCCACTTGAAACTACCGAACAATGGAAGTGCTGCTCATGTGAGTGACTTTTGCGGGGCGCGCACGTGGAGCGAATATGAGTGCTACCATTTTGTTCACCTCTTTCCCATCTCCCAGTATAGTAAGCGACTAATACTTCAAAGAAAAAACTAACAAGTATGTTCTCCACTTGAAACTACCGAACAATGGAAGTGCTCATGTGAGTGACTTTTGTGGGGTACGCAAGTGGAGCGAATATGAGTGCTACCATTTTGTTCACCTCTTTCCCATCTCCCAGTATAGTAAGCCACTAATACTTCAAAGAAAAAACTAACAAGTATGTTCTCCACTTGAAACTACCGAACAATGGAAGTGCTCATGTGAGTGACTTTTGCGGGGTACGCAAGTGGAGCGAATATGAGTACTTCCATTGTGTTCATCTTTTTCCCGGTTCAACTTTTTAGTGGCTTACGATACCACACTTTTCGACTTTTTCTCCTCAAAAATGTCAACCTCTTTCCATTTTCCAAAAAAGTAATAAAGAATCGCAAGCACACAACTCACAACAAAACTTATCCCAATTCCAATACTGATACCTATTTCTCCCCATATCGAAGAAAACACTAACGCAAGCGGATAACGTAAAACCCAAAATGAAATAATGTTCAATATCAGTACTTGCATCATAGCACCTGACGAACGTGCAACACCATTTAACACAAAATTAATCCCGATAAATGGATAAAAGAATGCAATGGTTTTTAAATAAGTAGTACCAAAATTCACTGTATCCGCATCATCTACAAACAATCGAACCAGAAACTCTGCACTTAAAAAAACAAATAAACTGATCAATAATGTTAAAGAAATGATTATATAAGAACCCTTTTTTGCTATTTCGCTGACTCGATCCCATCGATCTGCTCCAATATTTTGTCCAGCCATACTATTTACAACAGAGCCTAATGTAAATGCAGGGAGTAAAATAATGTTTTCGATCCTTTGAGCAGCACCAAACCCTGCTATGACATCTTTTCCAAATGAGTTGACAACACTTAACACAACAACTAAACCGCTTGAAATAGCAATCATCTGAAGTCCACCAGGAATTCCTAATTTCAGAACAGTTTTCACATCTTGTTTTTCTGGAAACTTCGGTATAGTAAATGGAACATTGGCTTTGAAAATGGAGTACCATAATCCATATAAAAAAGCGATCGCTTGTGAGATGACAGTAGCATATGCGGCCCCTTCCATTCCTAATCCAAACCCAGAAATAAATAATGGATCAAGAAAAGTGTTCAATATAACGGCTAATAAAATAAATCGAATAGGTGTTTTGCTGTCTCCTAACGCTCTTAAAATGGTACCTATAAAATTGTATCCAAACAAAAATATAATGCCTAAAAAATTGATTTGCAGGTAAGATTTAGCCAAAGGTAAAATCTCCTCTGGTGTTCCTAACCACTTGAGTAATATATTTGAAAAGAAAAATCCGATTATACCAAATAAAATAGATAAAATACCCAAAATTATAACGAATGCATTAAGTGACTTCCTTAGTCCTTTTTCGTCATTTTTACCTTTTTGCTGAGATAAAATAGTTAAAGTTGAGCTATTGATCCCGATCATAAATGAAAGAATGGCAAAAAAGATGGGTGCAGATATAGTGAGTGCTCCAAGTGCTTCGGCCCCAAGTAAGTTTCCTACCCAAAGGCTGTCAATTAATTGATAGGATGATTGCAATATGTTCCCCAATAAAACAGGCGTGGCAAATAAAATCATCTTTTTTTGTATGCTTCCATTTGTAAAGTCGAATTTTTGCTGACTCATTTATTTCTCCAATCCATACATTTTTTTTAGAGTTATGACACAACCTATCCATATACTATAACAAATCTTATGAGGAATGGAGTAATGGATATGAAAAGAATTAGCTCTATTTTATTAGCGATTGTACTGTTTTTTGGTGTCATGAGCATAAGCTCTGCTCAAATATTAGATTCTGAAACAATGGTAAATCCACCTGAAAATAATGATCGCGGTGAAAAAGTAAAAGAAGAAAAAGTTGAGCCTGAAAAGAAAGAAGAAGTGAAACCTGAGGAAAAAGTAAAAGAAAAGAAGAAAGATCAAAAAGGTAAGGGAAATGTAAAACCTGAAGAAATGAAGAAAGACAAAAAGGGTAAGGGAAATGTAAAACCTGAAGAAATGAAGAAAGACAAAAAAGGCAAAGGAAATGTAAAGCCTGAGGAAATGAAGAAAGAAAAGAAAGACAAAGGAAACATAAAACCTGAGGAAAATGTCAAAGAAGAAAAGAAAGACAACATAAAGCCTGAGGAAGATATCAAAGAAGAAAAGAAGGGTAAAGGAAACATAAAGCCTGAAGAAATTAAGGAAGAGAAGAAATATAAGAAAGACATGAAACAAAGTGAAATGAACATGGAAAAAAGCACACCTTCCATGATGAATGAGCATAAAGAGATTATTTATAAGCTCAATGATTTAAGAAAAAAGAGCCATGAATTACACATGCAAATCAATGAAAAAAAAGGCGAAATCATTGATTTATGCTTAAAGGGTGATCATGAAAAAGAAGCTATAAAAAAAGCAAAAAAACATTGGAAAAAGGCAAAAGGCATACATGATCAAGTGCTTGAGATTCATCAAGAACTAATGGATGTAAAGAAAGAATTAATTAAAGCAAATCAAGATCATGATATGGAGAAAGTAAAGGAACACTTAGAGCATACATTGGCTTTAATGACTGAGTTGAATGAAAAACTAACTGAAAAAGTTACACATTTAGATAAAATGATTGAAGCAATGACATCTTAATATTGAAAAAAGAGGGAGATAATTATCTGCCTCTTTTTTTTATATAAGAGAGTATATTTTTCCAATTTTAACTTCATATTGGCAAAGGGTCTCTATGACCTTTAATGTTCTTCACTTTTGAAGGTTGTTTTTGTGTATAATAAAGTGAATATTTTATTACACGATAAGTTCACTTTATAAAGGAGATCGTAATGAGTACATCATTTCGTTGGCCGAACAATATATTATTAGTTAATCATACTAACAACGTCTTAACGCAAAACATTTTATATCCATTTGCCTTTGATGAAGTAGCTTGTAGAAAAGTAGGATTTGGACAAACTCCTATGATTCATATGTGGAGGCATATGAAAGCTTTTGTATTAGGAATGCGTGATTGGAAACTTCCAAAAGCAAAAGAAGGCGTTGCATGGTTGCAACAGCAAGGATATGATGTGATGGTTCGACATTCTGGAGGAGCAGCAGTTCCTGTGGATAAAGGGGTTATCAATATTTCCATTATTTTACCAAAGCCAATTGGTGAAATAAATATTCATCATGACTTTGAAATCATGTATCAATTTATAAAAAATACATTGGGTGGTTTTTCCCGGGAAATAAATAAAGGAGAAGTTATTGGCTCTTATTGTCCTGGAGATTACGATTTAAGTATCAATGGATTTAAGTTTTGCGGAATTGCGCAAAGACGGCAAACGAAATCTTTTATTGTTCATGCATTTGTCGTTGTAGAAGGCAGTGGCTCTGATCGTGCTGCTCTTGTGCGTGATTTTTATAAAATTGCGGTTGGTAATAGTGATGAATTTATAGAGCATCCTCAAGTGGAACCAACTAGCACAGCTAGTTTATCTGAATTGACGAATTTAAATTCTGTTGATCATTTTGTTGATCAAATGAAGAAGTATATTTCAACTGAGGCCAACATATTTGAACAGAAATTTGAATCGAACAATATCGAAATAGATAATGATGAGATTCTGGATATGATGGAACGGATCAAGTCAAGATATCGAGAAGAATAGTTATCTTTTTATCCTAATCCAAGTTAGTGCTTCAATAGGCTATTTTAGAGCTATATAATATGAAAAGGGCGCTTTTCTTATTAAGAAATGCACCCATGAATTGACAAGTATAGTCTTAATTCAATGTAAATATGTTAACTCAACTCATTGAAAGAGCTTTACGTCCAGTTTCTTTTAAGGTATTCAGTATTTCAGCATAGGGTCCAGGTCCATGACTAATACGTGCAACTCCCAATTCTGCAAGCTTTTTTGCCGGAGGTGTATCAGGCAGTACCATGATGTTGACAGGTATGGGTGAAAGTTCACACAATTTACCGATATATTTAGCATTCCTAAGCCCTGGAGCAAAAAATCCGCTTGCCCCGAATTCTGCATAGGCAGAGGCACGGAGTATTGCTTCTTCCAAATGCTTGTTATTATGATTAACAGGTTCGATATTAAGAAAAATATCAGCCCGGGCATTGATGAAAATGGGAATTGATGCACGTTCAGCTGCATCTCGGACTGCTTTAATACGATTGCATTGTTCTTCAATCGAATATAGTCCTTTGCCACCAACAATCTGGTCTTCAAAGTTTATTCCTACTGCCCCGGCTTCAATAACTTTTGTAACATTTTCTTGGATTTTGGTCAGGTTTTGACTATAACCTCCCTCTAAATCAATAGTCACCGGAAGATCAACACTAGCAATAATTCGTTTTAGGTTTGCAAGAACTAAATCAAATGGTAATTTTTCTCCATCTGCGTATCCATGTGCAGCAGCCACTGACCAGCTTCCTGTAGCGATTACCCTTGAACCTACACTTTGTATCGCTTGAGCACTTCCAGCATCCCAAATGTTAAATAAAATCAGGGGATCACCCTTAATATGGAGATGATTTAGTAAATTCGCCTTATCTAATTGAGTAATCATGTTTATCCTCCTTGTTTTTCGTGCTGAATAAGCCATTTTTTACGTGTCAGTCCGCCGCCATAACCGCCTAACTCACCGTTTGTGTTGATGACGCGGTGACATGGAATGACAATTGCGAGTTGATTTGCGCCATTTGCCTGAGCAACAGCACGAAAGGCGGATGGCTTTCCAATTGCAGCAGCAATGTCAGAATAAGACGTTGTTTTACTGTAGGGGATTTTTTTTAATTCTTCCCACACACTCTTTTGAAAAGGAGATCCGAGCAAAAAAAGTGGAGTTTTGAACTCCCTTAACCCCCCTTTATAATACTGAATTAGTTCCCTTTCAATTAAACGAATCGGTTCCGTGTGACCTGGAATAATCGTTGATTTTGTTTTCTGTCTAAGGCGTTCAACTTCACGTTCCAGTCCTCGACGATCTACAAATTCTAAAAGGTAAAGCGCTTCGTCATCCGCAATAGCTACCATCGGGCCAAGTTGAGTATCTATCCACGATGCCCTTAGGATGTTATTACTCCCCACTAAAGTAGGCGCGGCACCCATAATACGAGAAAAAGCATCTCTAAATCCGCTACTAGATTCATACCCCGATGAAAGTTGTGCCTCAATCACAGCTTCACCTGATCTGATTTGTTTCATGGCTAGTCCCATTCGTCTTGCCCTTGCATACTGAACGAATGTCATACCAAATCTTTTTTTGAACTGGCGCCGCGCTGTTGAGGCATCAACGGATAATTCTTGAAAATCTTTATCCTTCCATCGCTTCTCAGGATTTTCTTCAACCGCCTCTACGAGCATTTTTACAATCTCTGAAACATGATTAGGATGAGAAAGTGGGCGACAGCGTTGGCAAGGGCGAAATGAAGCTAGAAGTGCTTGTTCGGCAGAGACGTAAAATTCGCAATTTTCGAATTTAGGTTTTCTGGCTGGACATGTAGGTCGACAAAACACACCTGTTGTTTTTACTCCTACAAAAAAGACCCCTTCATATTCTGTTTTTTTATCTATCAATGCCTGGTAATATTCTTTTTTAAGTTCAGCTGTTATCATTATTTTACCTCCAGCCTTTAACGTTTAGATTTATTCTAATTATATCGAGTTCGTAAAATTCCGTAGCCGAAAATCAGGCATTGATTTTTTTGATTCCACTCATCAACGCTTCAAAAAATATTTCAGTATCTCATCAAGCTCATTTTGCCAAAAACCCCACAAGTGCTCCCCGTCTTTTTCAACATATTTTAGCTTCGTTTTTTTCTCTAATAAAATTTCTTTCGTTACGCGATTGGCTTGTAGAAAATCAAAAGTGGCTCTTTCCGTTTGTACCACGTCCTCTTGCAATCCAATGATCATATAAAGCTCTAACCAAGATAAGTCATCTTCTAACTCTATACGAGCTTGTGTACGGTCTAAAAAAGCGCCAGATAAAGAAATCACTTTTTGAAAAAGATTAGGATGATCTAAAGCAAGATGCAGAGATACTGTTCCTCCTAATGAGTCACCTGCAATGATCCGCTCACTCACAAGATTTCTTACAGGATATTTTTCTTCTATAAATGGAAGGAGCTCATGAATGAAAAACTCCTTATAAATCTCAAAACGTTCTCCTTCTGGAGCGTATTCAGAAGTTCTTTTTGATAATTTCACATCAACTCCTACGATAATAACAGGCTCTAAATCTTCCTCTAAAATAAGCCGAGTTGCATGTGTAGCAATTCTGCCAAAATTGAAAAACTGTTCGCCATCTTGGCAATATATCACAGGATATGAAGACAACTCATTATATCCTGGAGGTAGATAAACTCGTAAACTTCTTACATCATCTAATATTGTGGATTGGATCTGCTCTTTATTTATTATTCTTTTGTAATAACGAGTATCGTTCATAACCATCAACCTTCCATTTATTCAGAGTAATTTTATTAAATTCAGCACAAAATGATCATGATAAGCAAAAGGACTTTTTTCCCTTCTTTCCATTGTCAAATGAAACACAATCTATTTTAAGTATTATTAAAATCAATTATTTTATTTGTAACATAAGGATAGGGAAATTCATATCTGTAATATATAATTCTATATACTGTTATATTCAATGAATGTTTAGTTTATTAATAAAATGGTCAATCACCTCCTTTATTATTTTAAAACAGTATGATAATATTAGTATAACAGCAATAATAACAATACTTAATCAGCTGAATGCAGGCCATTTTTTAATTATAATACTAGGCCTGATCTACATTGTTGATGTTCTGATTTATAAAAAAATTAAAAAATTACAATAGAGGTGAAAATTCACTATGGAACATGTTTCAGTAATGGACAAAGCGAGTTATGAGGTTCGCACAAATAAAGTAGAACTTTTATCTATCCTTTCATTGGATGGCACAGTTAATAAAGAACTTATGCCAAATCTTAGTGACGATCAGTTAAGGGAATTAATGAGAAGAATGGTTTTCACTAGAACTTGGGATCAAAGAGCAATTAGCTTACAGAGACAAGGAAGGTTAGGTTTTTATGCACCTGTCTCAGGACAAGAAGCTTCTATGGTTGGAAGTGAGTTCGCTTTAAATAAAGAGGATTTTGTATGTCCTGGTTATAGAGATATGCCGCAAATCGTATGGCACGGTTTACCCATGTACCAAGCATTCCTATATTCCAAAGGTCATCAGCATGGTGGGGAGGTTCCTGAAGATGTAAATGTACTCATGCCGCAAATTATCATTGGTGCTCAGATTGTACAGAGTGCAGGTGTAGCAATGGGACTTAAAAAGCGTGGCAAAAAAAATGTAGTCATTACATATACGGGGGATGGAGGAAGCTCACAGGGTGATTTCTATGAGGGAATGAACTTTGCTGGTGCTTTTAAATTGCCTGTTATATTTGTAGTGCAAAACAATGGTTACGCGATTTCAACGCCATCATCAAAACAAACAGCTGCAGAAACGATTGCCCAAAAAGGGTTGGCTGCTGGGATTAAGTCTGTACAAGTAGACGGAATGGACGTACTTGCTATGTACAAAGCAGTTCAAGATGCTGCTGAAAGAGGTCGCAACGGAGAAGGTGCTACATTAATCGAAGCCATCACTTATCGTTTTGGACCACACTCCATGTCTGGTGATGATCCAACGAAATACCGTACGAAAGATGAAGAATCAGAATGGGCATTGAAAGACCCAATCGTACGTTTCCGTAAATATTTAGAAACGAAAAACCTTTGGTCAGAAGATGATGAAAAGAACACGATCGAAGATGCAAAACAAACGGTAGCTGATCAAATCAAAAAAGCAGAATCAACAGCAAAAATGACGATACCTGATCTTATAGATAGCATGTTTGAAACAACACCACCACATCTTGAAGAACAAAAAAAAGCTTACTTAGAGAAAGAGGGGAATTAAGTTATGGCACAAATGACAATGATTGAAGCCATCAAAGATGGAATGAGAGTTGAACTAGAAAGAGACGAAAATGTACTACTATTCGGTGAAGATGTAGGGCATGTCGGCGGTGTATTCCGTGCTACTGAAGGACTGCAAAAACAATTCGGAGAAGATAGAGTCTTTGATACCCCATTAGCAGAATCAGGAATTGGTGGATTAGCACTAGGATTAGGTGTACAAGGGTTCCGTCCGATTGCAGAGATTCAATTTATAGGTTTTATTTTTGAAGCGATGGATTCTATTTGTGCACAAGCATCTCGCATGCGTTATCGTTCAGGTGGGAAATATAATAGCCCTATTACGTTTAGAACACCATTTGGAGGCGGGGTTCACGCACCAGAACTTCATACAGATAGCCTAGAAGGTTTAATGATGCAAACACCTGGAATCAAGGTTGTAATTCCTTCCAATCCATATGATGCAAAGGGATTATTGATTTCTGCCATTCGTGATAACGATCCAGTATTTTTTATGGAGCATTTAAAATTATACCGTTCTTTCAGAGACGAAGTGCCTGAGGGCGAATACACAGTACCGATTGGAAAAGCAAACGTTGTTCGCGAAGGCAGTGATGTCACCATTATTACTTATGGTAATATGGTTCATACTTCGTTAAAAGCAGCAGAAGAATTAGAAAAACAAGGCGTTCAAGCAGAAGTGATTGATCTACGTACTTTAATGCCTTTAGATATAGATACCATTGTTCAGTCAGTGAAAAAAACCAACCGTGCCATTGTAGTTCAAGAAGCACAAAAAACGTCAGGAGCTGCAGCGGAAATTATGGCTCAAATTAATGAAAAAGCCATATTACACTTAGAAGCTCCAGTCATCAGAGTAACAGCACCTGATACAGTTGTAGCTTTCGGACAAATCGAGAAAGAATGGCTGCCAAATGAGAAAAAAGTGATCGCAGGTGTAAAAGAAGTAATCAATTTCTAAAAGGGAGGTTCATAAATTGGGACTTTTTCAATATAAAATGCCGGAATTAGGCGAGGGTTTACATGAAGGAGAAATCGTAAAATGGAACGTAGCTCCAGGAGATACGATCAATGAAGACGATATTCTAATGGAAGTTCAAAACGATAAAGCTGTCGTTGAGGTTCCTTCACCAGTGACGGGTAAAATTGCTGAATTAAAAGTAGAAGAAGGTACGGTAGCTGTAGTTGGTGATATATTAGCTACGATCGAAGTTGAAGGAGAAGTAGAAGGAAGTGCAGATGAGCCTGCTGCTGAAGCTCAAGCGGAACCAGAACAGCCTTCTAACGAAGTGGTTGCTGAGGTAACACCAGATGAAGTATCCACTCAGGCACCTACTCCAGTAGATCATAGAGAAGTTCTTGCAACGCCAAGTGTTCGTAAACTTGCAAGAGATAAAGGTATACAGATTGATCAAGTTCAGGGTACTGGAAAAAATGGACGTATTACGAAAGAAGACGTTCTTTCCTTCTCTGCAGGAGGAACTGCAGTACAAACAGAAGCAGCACCAATTGAAGTTTTAGTTGAAACGGAACAACCAAAACAAGCCGAAGCGCCAGCAGCAGGTACAGCAGCTGTATCCGTAGGTGTAGAAGAACTAGAAGAAAGAGTTCCATTGAAAGGGATACGTAAAGTCATTGCGAATGCGATGGTTAAATCCGTATATACTGCGCCCCATGTTACGATCATGGACGAAGTAGATGTTACAAAACTTGTCGAATATAGAGAACAAGTGAAACCGTTAATGGAGAAAAAAGGCATCAAAGTAACGTACTTGCCTTATATCGTAAAAGCTTTGGTTGCTGCTTTACGTGAATATCCAGTTTTAAATACATCCATTGATGATGATAAGCAAGAAATTGTATATAAAAAATACTTTAACATCGGAATTGCTACAGATACGGACAATGGTTTAATGGTTCCTGTAGTTAAAAATGCAAATGCGAAAAACATTTGGACCATTGCCCAAGAAATTAAAGATTTATCAACGGGAGCTCGTGAAGGTAAATTGACAACAAATGAGTTAAAAGGAAGTACGATGAGTATCACAAATATTGGTTCTGCTGGCGGAATGTTTTTTACACCAGTTATCAATCATCCTGAAGTTGCTATCTTAGGAACAGGACGTATTACGGAAAAACCTGTTGTAAAAGATGGAGAGATCGCAGTCGGAAAAGTGATGGCATTGTCCTTAAGTTTTGATCACCGCATTATTGATGGTGCAACAGCTCAATATGCAATGAATTACATTAAACAGCTATTAGAAGATCCACAATTGTTAGTCATGGAGGTGTAAACATGGTAGTAGGAGATTTCGTTGAAGAGGTTGACGTTCTAGTTGTAGGTGCAGGACCAGGAGGGTATGTAGCAGCCATTCGTGCTGCTCAACTTGGTAAAAAAGTAACGATTGTAGATAAAGATGCACTTGGTGGTGTATGTTTAAATCGTGGTTGTATTCCATCTAAAGCTTTAATTTCAGCTGCAGAGAAATATGAATCACTAAGCCATGGAGCAGACATCGGAATTCAAGCGGATAATGTGAAAATAGATTATGCTAAGGTACAAGCATGGAAAGACGGTATTGTCCAAAAACAAACAGGCGGTGTTGGATTCCTACTTAAGGGAAACGATGTTGAAATTTTAAGTGGAGAAGTATTTTTCATTGAAGAAAATGTAGCGAGTGTAAGCAACGAGAAAGAAGGTAAACGTTTAAAATTTAACTCCTGTATTATTGCAACAGGTACAAGACCGATTGAATTAAAGACCTTCCCCTTCGGAGATCGTATTATTTCTTCAACAGAGGCGTTATTATTACAAGAAATTCCGAAAAGCATGGTTGTAATCGGTGGAGGATATATTGGAATAGAGTTAGGGCAAACTTATGCAAAGTTTGGAACAAAGGTAACCATTTTAGAAGGAGCGGACACGATCTTACCAGGTTTTGAAAAAGAGATGACTCGTTTTGTCAGCAAAAATCTAAAAAAATCCAACGTAGAAGTGTATAACAATGCGATGGCGAAAAGCTCAGAGGTAACAGACAATGATGTGACTGTGACCTTTGAAGTGAAAGGCGAAGAAAAACAAGTGACAGCGGAATATGTGCTTGTTACTGTAGGTCGTCGTCCAAACACTGATCAACTAGGTCTTGAAAATATTGGAGTGAAATTGACGGATCGGGGATTAGTGGAAATTGATCATCAATGTAAAACTAGTGTACCTAACATTTATGCGATAGGTGATATCGTAGAAGGTTATGCGCTAGCACATAAAGCTAGTTATGAAGGAAAGGTTGCTGCAGAAGTGATTGCGGGTCAACCTAGTATCATTGATTATAAAGCGATTCCTGAAGTTGTATTTTCTGATCCAGAGATGGCGAGTGTTGGATTGAAGGAAAGAGATGCGAAAGAAAAGGGAATCGAAATTGTAATGAATAAATTTAATTACGGCGGTAACGGTCGTGCGATGTCCAAAAACGCTACAGATGGATTTGTAAAAATCATTGCAGAAAAAGAAACAGGTATCGTGCTCGGTGGACAGATTGTAGGTCAAGAAGCTTCCAACTTAATTGCTGAACTTGGTTTAGCTGTGGAAATGGGTTCAACCTTAGAGGATATTTCTTTAACCATACATGCGCATCCTTCACTGGGTGAAATTGTAATGGAAGCAGCAGAAGGTGCGTTAGGCCATGGAGTTCATCAAATAAAAAAATAAATGATTTCATTAGTTTTATACAATAGAATGATGAATGATACTAAGAATGTAGTTTTAAACAATTGAATTACATTCAGAGTATTGAATTGCGGGACGTGCTAATGGATAGAGTACATTAGCACGTTTTTTACAATGTGCGCAAAAATACCAACCGTTAAGACAGGGGATAAACAATAACCATCTTTGGAATATTAACCATGACAAAGGTTTTCTTTCAGTGGAGAATTAAATTTAGGAGGAAAAAACAGTGAAGAAAACAAAACAAGTAAGGTTATTGGTTTGTATATGTGTAATATTCGGTTTGGTGATGAGTGCAAACTTTGTTAATAGCGTGTTTGCGTATACGGACGTTTATCATTTTGGATTAAAGAAGAGTCGTAATGGCGAGCCTGCATCAATAGAACAAGAGGGTTTTATAGACCTTTTAAAAAAACACGATGCTATTTTTCTCGGAGATACATCTAAAAAAGTATTGTATCTAACATTTGATAATGGATATGAAAATGGGCACACTATAAAAATTTTGGATGTATTAAATAAAAAAAGGGTACCCGCTGTTTTTTTTGTGACAGGTCAATATGTAAAAGAACAACCTGAGTTATTAAAACGAATGGTAAATGAAGGGCACTTAATTGGTAATCATTCTTGGGGACACCCTGATATGTCTACTATTTCTGATGTTCGTGTTGAGGAAGAATTGGATAAGGTAAGGGTTGCTGTGGCAGAAGTGACAGGGCAGTGGCAAATGGAATATATGAGACCCCCGAGAGGGATTTTTAATGATCGAGTTCTGGAAATCAGCAGCAAGTTAGGATATACGAACGTGTTCTGGTCTTTAGCCTATAAAGATTGGGATACCAAAGCTCAAAAGGGATGGAAGTACGCTTATGACAATGTCATGAGACAGCTTCATCCGGGTGCTGTGGTTCTTTTACATTCCGTATCTCAGGATAATGCAGAAGCTTTGGGAAGCATTATTGATGATGCTCGTAAACAAGGGTATTCGTTTAAACGGCTAGATGAATTGAGTGTGAAGAATTATCAGTGAGCTGTTCCCTCACTCTTTGTTTATTGAGGTTGGGTTTCTTTTGTGGATTATTTGAAACTAGACTGTTACAATAACGTATAGAATGATTACTATTATCATACATAATATTGGAAAGAAACAGAGAGGGGAAATAAACATGGAAGTCATTAATGGAGATGGGAAGTCATCTAACTCCCAGATGCCTCCTTTACCACCAGGAACGATCAAAAAAGTGGTAGCAGGACTTATAGTAGTTTTAATTGTTTTAGCCGGTATAACGATGTTTTATACCGTAGAGGAGCAAGAGCATGCTGCAATCTTAACATTTGGGAAATATACAGATACTGTAGTGGAATCAGGACTGCATTTTAAAGCACCTTATCCAATTCAACAGGTCGTTAAATTACCAGCTAAAAGAACTCAGCAAATTTATATCGGTTACGATGTGATCAATGGTCAAACCGTAGCAAAAGAGGAAGAAGCCCTAATGATCACAGGGGATGAAAACATCGTTTCCGCAGACGCAGTTGTCGAGTGGAGAATTAGTAATGTTCGAGACTATTTATACAACATTGAGAACCCAGAAGAATTTCTTAAAAATTCAGCTATTGCATCCATTCGTTCTGTGATGGGGTCTACGAATTTAGATTTTGCAATTACAGAAGGTAAAACACAAATTCAAAGTGATGTGTATGAAAAATTAATTAAATTACAGGAAGTTTATGCTACAGGTATTCAAGTCATGGATATTAAATTTCAAGATATAGAACCGCCTGAAGGGGAAGTTCAAGCTGCATTTAAAGCTGTTACAGATGCAAGAGAAGAAAAGAATACGAAAATTAATAATGCTCAGGAATATATGAATGATCGTTTGCCAAAAGCTAGAGGGGAAGCACAAGCATTAATTGAAAACGCAGAAGCAGAGAAGAAATCTCGTGTATTAAACGCACAAGGTGACGTTGAAAAGTTTAACGCTATTTATACTGAATACGCGAAGAGTCCTACGATTACTGAAAATCGCTTAGTGATAGAAACGTTAGAAAAAATTCTTCCAAATGCAAAAGTTGTAGTTACAGATGATTCAGGGGATACCGTAAAATATTTACCTTTAAATGAACTAACAAACAGTAAATCTACGAATAAATCATCACAAGGAGGAGAGGGACAATGAAAAATCAAAGAAAATTAATAACAGCAATTATCGTTGTAGCTTTAGTTATTTTATTGGGATTTACCTCTCTCTTTATTGTGAATGAAGGGGAATACAAAGTAGTATTACAATTTGGTGAAGCGGTTCAAATTTATGAAGACCCAGGGATTAAATTTAAAATTCCATTTATCCAATCGGTGACTTCACTTCCAAAAAGACAAATGTTATATGATAGCAATCCAACACCGATTTTAACAAAGGACAAAAAACCGATCGAAGTGGATAATTATACGGTCTGGAGAATTGAAAATCCGATACAATTTTTACAATCAGCACAGACGATAAGTAATGGTGAAAAAAGAATTGACAATGCTGTATATAACACCGTAAGACGTAAATTGTCTGAGATTGATTATGGAGATATAATTAGTGAGACTGGATCTGCACGTGGCGATTTAAACAAACTAATTTCCGATGAAGTGGCAAGTGTATTAGAACGTGATAAATATGGAATCAAAATTGTAGATGTTCGTATTAAAAGAACTGATTTACCGAATGAAAATAAAGAGAGTGTATTTAAGCGAATGATCTCAGATCGTCGAGCAATTGCTGCTAGATACCTTTCAGAGGGTGATGAGGAATATCGTAAAATCACTTCCAATGCAGATCGTTTAGCGAAGGAGCTTATAGCGGAAGCTCAAGCAACTTCTAAGAAAATCATTGCTGAAGGAGAACAAGAAGCAGCAAGTATCTACAATGCAGCTTATGGAAAAGATGCTGATTTTTATAAATTGTATCGTACATTAGAAAGTTATTTAACCACCTTCCAAGGTGAACCGATCATTATGTTACCAATTACATCACCATATGCACAGATTTTATTAGGAAGATAACAATGTAATACCAATATAGTAAATTTGTAGATCTTATGAACTAATTCGAAGTATAGGAGTCCTTTTATTAGGAAGAAACTCCTATACTTTTAATTATTTAATCAGCAGGATTTTATTTATTCTTGTCGAAGTTTGTTTGATACAACGAAAAAAGAACTTATATTGGCGTTTGTTATCACATTTAAGGAGATCAGCATATGAACAAAAGTACAATGATTGGTTTATTAATTGGATTACTCTCATTAGGTTTTGGAATGGTATTAAAAGGTGCAAGTCTTTTATCTTTATTTAATTCTGCTGCAATTCTTATCATCATTGGAGGAACTATCGCATCTGTCATGATAGGTTTCCCAATGTATGAGCTAAAAAAAATTCCTCAATTATTTAGAATTCTTTTTACAGAACAAAAATTATTGACACAACAAGAAACAATAGCTGTATTTAAGGACTGGGCGATGATAACAAGAAGAGAAGGGTTGCTTGTTCTTGAAAATAAAATGAATGATATTGAAGAACCATTTTTGAAAAACGGGATGCGAATGATTATTGATGGTAATGATCCCGATTTTGTTAGAGAGGTATTAATGGAAGATATATCTGCAACTGAAAACAGACATGAGGCTGGAGCGCAAATCTTTACACAAGCGGGCACTTATGCACCTACTTTAGGTGTGCTAGGGGCTGTTGTTGGTTTAATTGCAGCTTTGAGTACTTTAAATGATGTAGATATATTAGGCCGTTCTATTGCCGCTGCATTTATCGCAACTTTATTAGGTATTTTCACGGGGTATGTGTTATGGCATCCATTTGCCAATAAGTTAAGACGTTTATCTCAAAGGGAAATTGAGTTGAAACTTATGATGGTTGAAGGTTTACTTTCTATTCAATCAGGTATTTCAAGTGCTGCGATTCAACATAAGTTATCCGTTTTTCTTCCTCAAAATGAACGTGATCAGGATGGGAAAGGAAGTAAGGAGAGTGTAGCCGGTGAAACGTACGCGGAAGTTAGATAATCACACTAAAATCGATGAATCCTGGCTCATCCCATATGCAGATTTACTAGTTTTGTTACTTGCTTTATTTATTGTGCTTTTTAGCTCAAGTGAAATTGATGCTGAAAAGCTCAAAAGGGTTGCAAGCTCTTTAAATGCCTATTTAGATGGGGGCACGAGTATACTAGAAGGAGATACTAAGGTAAAATCAGCTGATAATTTTGATAACGGAGATTTAACTTCGATTGATGAAACGAATTTCACTCCACATTATAAATATGATTTAGAGAGTTTAAAAAATCAGCTGCAGGCATACATAGATAACAATGAATTGACCTCTCAATTAAAATTAGAAATGGATAAATATTTGCTAAAGTTAACGATCAGTGATAATACTTTGTTTGAACCTGGGAGTGCGGATGTGAAATTTGAATCTAGAAAACTAGCGGTCACGATTGCAGAGTTGCTCGAGAAATATCCAGACTATGAAGTGTTAGTAGCAGGACATACAGACAATATTCCACACCATTCAGTACAATTTGAATCGAATTGGGAGCTTAGTTCAACAAGAGCTTTGAATTATATGCGAATTTTATTAGAGAATGAAAAATTAGATCCGCGAAACTTTAGTGCAATTGGATATAGTGAATATCATCCTGTTGATACGAATGATACCCCGGCAGGGCGTGAAGCTAATCGCCGAGTGGAGGTACTGATTACAAAAGTACTAGATAGTACTCAATATTAGAGCGAACATAAAGAAGGATTGATGTAACATGGGTGTGAAATTTGCAAGAGAATACGATGATATTGTTTCAGATTTATCCGAAGCGATCGCAAACATTCCACAATTTTATGATTTTTTAGAAATGGAAGAAAACGATTGGGGAAGTTTAGATGAGTCAGGGCAAAAAGAGTACCTTAAAACGTTAACAGATGATGTGTTTTATGCTCTAGGTTCTATCAGTCAAATCAGAATAGGACTAGGTACCATTACATATGAGAAAAGTAAACATAGGATTAAAGTAAAAGTAAATAACATCATTAATGTAGTTAGTTTAATTTAATTACATAAATAGAACAGCCATTACAAATGATTCATATCCATTGTAACGGCTGTTTTTTAATTAAATACAAACCAAAATGACCATTCAATTGACTTACCATACTCCTTTAATTATTAAAATGCCAGCAATGATGATAAGAAGTGTACCGTAAGTAAAAGTGGATTCAAAAAGAATGATGAACAGTGCAATTTTGAGAACTTTGAACCCATTTTTATCATCAGGAAGTTCATCTTTTAATAAATAAATTATATTTAAAACCTAAGCTATCAATCCTGCTATGAGTATTAGTGTTCCTATAATCATTTAATGTACTCTTATTTAGTTTCAACTGGAAAAACACTTGAATGATCATCTTTAAATTTGCTTTGAGCCATGTTATAAATTGTTTTCAAAAACATAGCCGTTTTCCCAAGTGCCAATAAATAAATATTGATCATCGTTACTAAATTCAGCAAAACATGCATAAGGAACATCTTCAATGAATATGGTTTCTAAATCCTCAAATCTTAAGATAAATATCCTATTACTGTAAGTGAGTGCAATGAATTTTCCATTAGTCGAAAGATAGATGTGATAAAAGTATCCTGTCGCTTCCTGACATTCATGATCGACAATAGTTACTTTCTTCAATACATTTTTAAAGCTTGAGTCAACTAAGATGATTTCATAATTAATAACCAGAATATACGCATTTGCTACTGAGTTAAAGATAATCGATTCCCAGTATAAAATTTCTTCATTACTTATGACCTCAATGGATTGTTTATTAATTGGTTCTTTAACTTTAATCATTTTGTTTACTCTATATCCTTTTTCATTCACATAATCTAATGTAAATAAATGAAAATTACCTTTTTTGGAGTAATGGTTGTGACTAATTATAGAGTCTTTGTATTTTAATTCTGTCAGTATTATTTTTTCCCCAGAATTGATGTTTATAGCTACAATTTGCTCTTCTTGATTTATTTGCAGAGTGTCAAGAATCGTTTCATTGTCTTGAGTAAAAGTAAAATCTCTTTCAAGGAACTTAAAAGATTTATTTGATTTTAAGACCTTCACTAACTGAAAGTTATCCGTCTTATAAACCCAAATTCCGCCAGTTGTTTTTTTGATTAATAAATACTCACTATTTGGAGAAAATCTTATTCTGCCTGGATCTGAAGGTTTGTTTAAAACAATAACTTCTTTAAATGAATTTACGTCATATACAATCGTTTTACTATTGTTATGACATAAGAATTTTTTATCTGGAGATAATTTTAATTCATAAGAAGTTTTTAATTTTTTTATCAAATTCATTTGAAACATGATTTATTCTCCTTAAAATGGTGAAGTTGCACTTTTTGCTAATAACTACACTTTAATCTCATTTAGAACTCAGTCATTTTTTTGTTTTTTATTGTTATTGGAGTTATTATAGCCTTTATTCATGATTTTATTAACTGTCTCATAATACAATCTATGCACCTTTCTTTAATAGTAATTTAGCCTTACTTGAAAACCGACATCACACAATTTTCGTTGCGACTCTTGCATTTCTCACTTAAAATTCCCTCATACTATGTTTCAGTATCTATTGTTCCTGCAAGAAGTGATGAACAATCAATGTCAATATATTTAAGTAATTTATATAATAATATTATATATCATTCTTACAAATTTTGTTTTTAAGATTTAATAGGACATCTAGAGATATGATTGAGGAAAAGCCATCTACTCACTTAACAGTAGATGGCTTTAAGGAATATAGTTGCATAAATTAAATCTAAATTTGAGTTTTAGTTAAAAGTTCTGTTTTTTTATCCATTTGAAACATCGTTTACTCCCTTAAAAAGGTGAGGTTGCACTTTTTGCTTTTAACCATACTTTAATTGTGCCTAAAGCTGCTATTACTTTTTTTCTGTTTGTACTGTAACTGGACTTATAGTTGTAGACTTTCTTCATGATGAGATTAACTGTATCATAATATAAATAGTAATGAGTTCTTCTATGCATCCCTGTTTTAATACTAACTAAGTTTTGAGAACTATTAACTGAAAGACCGACTTTAGTCAATATGCTTCTTGATGGTGCTGCCTTCCAGTGTTTTTGTGCAACTATATGATGTACCTCATATTTAGATCTATATCTTGGTTTTGTTTTTACTCTAGCAAAACTTTGATCTATTAATTTCCCCACAGCATTAAGTGACTTAATAGCATAATAAATCAACCATGCACCTAAAAAAGCTAAAACAGCTGCATAAGCTAGAGGAATAGCAAAATGTCCAGATGGATCGACATACATAATAGGGTTGTTTTCCACATATGAATATTGATTTAAACTTAATGGATTATCTTCAAATCCTTGGAACGTGTCTCTGGTTAAGAATCGCGAATCTTCAGCATCGTAATAACGTGCCATCAAGTAATATAATCCAGTTCCTTCATCATAACGATAACTTGCATAACGATATGGGTTTTCAGACGCTAGTGCACCAGATTGAGATAGGATGTTCCCCCATGCATCGTACTCATACGATGCAACAATATTACCGCTGCTATCTGTTAGTGAAGTTACATCCCCATGACCATTGATATGATAATGGTAAGTTACACCATTTTTCGTCATGGTGACAGGATTTCCTTGTGCATCCCAAGTGTATTCGGCAACTATAATATTATTCTCATCTGTTTCATAAATGACCTGATCTCCATCATAATGGAAGTTCACTGTTCCAGTAGATGTGGTCATAGTTGTGCGTTTTCCTTCGCTATCATAATCAAAGGTAGCAACTGTGGTTCCACCAGCATCTTTTACTTCGATAAGACGATTATTTTCATTATATACATAAATTTGATCACCGTTATTAGTTAAGTTCCCATTCTGATCATAACTATACGATTGTCCATTTACATCAATTAACTGATTTCCTGCATCATAGAGATAATCGGTTGTTGACTCGCCTGAACCATTTGTAACGATTTTTTTAGTTCTGTTACCTACAGAGTCGTATTGATATTCAATGTTCGTTCCATCTAATAATGTTTCTTGAACGAGACGGTTTAAATCATCATATTGATACGAAATATTCCCTTGATTTGTGGAAACACCTGTCCAATTCCCATTTGCATCATACGTATAACCATATTGATATAAAACTTCACCATTTGCATTATAGTTTCTTAAAGATTTTAACCGATTGTTAGCATCATATTCATAGGCAGTATACGTACCATTGGAACGAATAGTAGAAGTAATATTTCCTCTTTCATCATAAACAAACTCAACAATTTCGCTATTATTTAGACTCATTGCAGTAAGTTGATCAAGTTTGTTATATTCAAATTGATTTGTAAATTGGTCTGTACCAACATTTGCCGTGAATGACGTTTTATTTCTCATTTGATCATAAACATAATCGATGACGTTTGTTGATCCTTTAGCTTTTTGAATCAAACTTCCGTTCTTGTCGTAATTATAAGTTGTCGTATTACCTTTATCGTCTGTCTCAGAAGTTACATAACCGTTAGCATCATATGCAAAGTTCCATTTTTCTACACCATTATAAATAATTTTATTGAGTTGATTTAACGCGTTATAATCGTAAGAAATAGAGTCACCGTTTGGATGTGTGAGTTTTGTTTGTCCACCATTACGGTTATATTCGAACTGAGTCACTTGATTTAAAGGATTAATGATACTAGAAACCTGATTAAATTCATTATATTGATAATGGGTCCCTTGATTTTTAGCATCTGTAACGGTTGTACGATTTCCTACTTCATCATAACCATAGAGGGTTTCATTGAAGTTAGGATCAATCACTTTAGTTAATAAATTACGAGCATCATATTCAAAATTCATATTCTTTCCTAGTCCATTTGTGACACTTGTTTGATTACCGACAGTATCATATTGGAATGAAGTTGAATCTCCTAAAGGACTACTTACACTTGTCTGATTCCCTTGATTATCATAAGAGAAAGTTGTGTGTGATGCTCCCATTTCTAATCGCATGGCATCAAACCAAGCGGTTCCGATTTGATCAAAATAGTAATAATACACATCTACAGATGTAAATGATTTTGAAGGTGTTACTTCAGCTGCAATATGCTGCCATCCTTCTTCTTTCTTGTCAAAATCGTGTGCGTTTGTCCAGTCTATGGTTCCATCTGTATTGTGAATGGCAATCTGTATTCCGTAAAATGAACCTGATAAATCCATATCGATTTGTTTAGACCAACCGGATAAAGTGAACGGTGTATTTGCATCACCAGAAACCGAAATCGTTTGTTTAATAAATTTATCATTTCCAATTTCTCCAGTGATCCTAAATGAAGTATTCCCTGTTAAAGATTCTGTTGTATCAAGGACATCATTGACAGATAAATTATTGCTTGTTTCCCAGTTATCAGGAAGATGATCACCATTCGTATCTTTTTCAAAACTTGAATTTTCTACAAGATTATATGCACTTAGAATGGTTCCTTTTTCTATCTGAATTCCATCAAAATAAGCTTTACCTGTACCAGGACCAAAGTCTAATCCGGCACGGATATAGGCTGTATTTGCAGGGACATCATCAATGACTGCTTGCATACGTGTCCAATCATGGGTTCCTTTAAGGCCATAGGAGAATGTTTGACCTAACCAAGCATTCTGGCTGTTATAAAAATCAATTTTAATTTTAGCTTCATTAGTAATATTTTCTGTTTTGATATACCCGCTAACCACATAGTTCTCATTTGGATTATATGAGCTTTCTTCTGATTGAACAACTGTCCATCCTGTTGGATCAGAAATACTGATCGATTTATTTCCAACAAAGGATTCATTTTCCCATTGGATAGTCGCTGTTTTTCCAGTTTCAATAAGTGATTGCCATTGATCTGGCCAATTATCATTATTTTCGTCATTTTCAAGATTCGAATTAGGAACTAAATTGTTTGCTGCAGACATAGGATGAGTCATGTAGCTTAAATTTCCAGATTCATCATAACGTTGTGCGACAGACTGTTGGTACGGATCAAATGATTCTAATTGGTTATTGTTACTGTCATAATCAAATTCAGAGACGTTATTATTAAAGTTATTTTCTTCAATTAAATTGTTCTGTTGATCATAAGTGTAAGCAGCTGTTTCACCCTCAGGCAACTGAACGGAAGTGATATTTCCATTTGCATCATAGGTATATACATACGCTTCACCCGTTCCAGCACGATTTGCTTTAGGATCAACTACTTTTGTTAAGTTGTTATTATCATCATAAAAGAAAGTAGTAACAGATTTATTCTGAGCATCTAATGGATTTCTTGATATTTGAACTATATTACCATTTGCATTATACGTATAATCTACACGATTTCCTTCACCATCAATAACAGTAGTTACTGTATTTGCAGTATCATAAGCAAACGTAGTTGTGCTTGTTTCAGCAGCACCATTGATTGTAATCGGTCGATTAATATCTTCAACACGATCAGATTCATCATAATTGATCGTAGTTGTAATATTACGTCCATCTGTGACCGTTTTAAGATTATGATCTGCAACATAAGTCATGATAGTAGCTATACCAGCAGGATCAATGACTTCGATTAAGTTATCTGCTGCATCATACTCATATGTTGTGATACGATTCGCTGGATCGGTAATGCTAGATACTAATCCATTCGTATGATAAGCATAAGTGGTAACACGTCCAGCATTGTCTTGAATGGAGGTTAGTTTATCCGCTGCATCATATACATAGGAAATCGTATTGCCATTTGGATCAACAATGGAACTGATTTTTCCATTTGTATTAAAACTCGTTTTTGTACCATCTGCATTTGTTATTGTATAAGTTCCATCCTGATTTTTTTCAAGATCAACATATAAACCACCTGGTGTAATATATCCACCGCCAATTTGTTGACCGAAGATATGACGTGTATTATCCCCGTCAATTAGCGTGATTGGACCCTCTCCTGAATCAACAATTAACGCTTCAGTATTACTCCACCAACCGTAACCAAACATCCCTTTATGCCAAGATTTTCGGCTGTTGTACGTGCGAGTTACATCTACATTAAGTCCTTGTCCAGGAATGGAAACATCTATTGCTGGTAAAACTAAGTTTCCGTTTGCAGGATTCACACCATCTTCTGTAGTACTCCAGAAATCTTCATATCCGATTGGATCTACTGTATAGTTAATTGAAATTCTAGGTGTCATATTTCCGCTGTTCACAGAGTTAAAAGTACGGTATGGTGATTGTACCTCTTCACCCCATTGGATTAACATAAAACCGAAATTTTCTTGAACACCGTTATACCAATCTTTTGTTAATTGAGTGATTTCCCATTCCCAATATTCATTGACTGTATTAGTTGAAGCTGTAAACTCCTCAACCCCTCCTAAAGAAGGTTGTGAATTCCAAGTCGTATTTGAAGAATCCCAATCACTTGTGATACGTTCTAAATCTATAGTAGCTGTTGAACTATCATTTTTTACTTGGTAAGCGAAAAATGATGCGTTTTGAATACTGCTATCACTTGGAAGAGCAGGTAAAACAAATTCAACTAATGATCTAGTTGCACCGAAATACCCATGATAACCTGTAGTTAAAAAGGTTTCACTAGGATAGACTGAATCAGGGAAATTACTTGCAATAAACAGATCACGAATGACATTCCAATCATTGATTGTAGGGTCAATTGTAACTGGATATTGTGTTTCAGGATCCTCTAAAAATGCAGAGTCTGCAATCACATCTACATAAGTTTTCCCTTTTTCTTCTCTCAAGGTAAGAGTAACATCATCAGAATACTTTCCATTAGCATCTGTCATATAAGGTTTTTCCAAATAGAATTGTTCTACACCTTTATTATCGGTAAATAGAATCATTCCATTTTCATTTGTTTCAGCTTTAAGACCTTTTAATTTCAATTCGAAGGTAAACGTATTTTCAACAGGTGTATTATGCAGGATAATGTCTTCTTTCACTGCATTACCATTTAGTTGATAACGAATATCTACGTTGTCATAAATTCCTTCATACGTAATTTCATTATCTTTTAATTTTCCTTTTGCTTTTTTTGCATTTACTGGAATTAAAGAGATTGATTTTCCTTTTTTTTCAACGGAAACAAGCTCGTTATTTCCAGATTCGTTAGCAAATGTAGTCTTTACGTCATTTGCAGTATTTTCATATTTCTTTTTATCTTTATCTTTGGCTTTTAACTTATTATCAATTTTTTTCCACTTTTTATCGGATGGATCTTGATAAAATTGTGGTTCCAAAAATATCTCCTCAGTAAAGCTACCATCTGGATTCAAGTAACGAGAAGAATATTTTGTTCTTTTATTGGTTAATTCTAGCTTTTCTTTTGGTAGTTTATTAGGGATTTCACCTATATTTGCTACTTCTGATTTTTGTTGCTTTTCTGCCTCTGTGTTTAGTTTTGATTGCGCATTTGCAACACTAACACCAATCATGTTGAAAACTAAAATAATAGATAGAAATAAAGCCGTATACTTATAAAACTGTTTAAATGAAGCTTTTCTCATTCCCACTGAATCGAACTCCTTTTATTATATTTTTGATATATCCGAACAACAAATACGAGTATATCATTCTATCTATACCAAAATATTGGGATTTGTGAAGATTTAGTGAATATTATTTATCACTCACTATCTATTTTGAAGGAAGGGTGTACAGTGTACACTACTCAATTAGGCGAATGACGGGGTCAAAATGTCTTGGGTATACATACTTTAACTAAGAAAGATGTTTTGGAGGTTAAAGATTATGATCACCCATGTTATTAAAGAAGGAGAAAATTTGTGGGGTATATCTCAAAAGTACGGCGTACCATTACAAATGATCATGAAACAAAATAATCTTACTAGTGGAATTATTTATATAGGTCAAAGCTTGATGATTCCAACTATGGAGCAGACACATATAGTGAAATCTGGGGACACATTGTACGATATATCGCAAACCTACGGAATTTCGGTGAAAGAGATTATGGATACAAACAATTTAAGTAGTACTGTGATCTATGTAGGTCAAAAGTTAATCATCCCAAAAAAAGGCGAATGGTATATTGTCCAAAGCGGGGATACATTATTTGCAATCTCAAGTAAATACGGTGTTTCTGTACAAGAGATCGTGGATGCCAACAATCTGATTGACGCCGGTTATATTTATGTAGGTCAAACGTTATATATCCCTGTAAGTTCTGAACCTGCGGAACCATCACAACCAACAGAGCCACCAGAAGTAAATGTGTACATTGTCAAATCGGGAGATTCTTTAAACTTAATATCAAGTCAATCTAATGTACCTATCGATACCTTAATAAAAATCAACAATATATTAGATCCTGATAGTATTTATATAGGTCAAATGTTAATTGTTCCAATTGTACCGGAAACAGGCGAATATCACATCGTTGTACCAGGTGATACGCTAACTAAAATCGCAGAATACCATACTGTGAACCGGAATGAATTAATGAGGATGAATGGATTAACAGATCCGAATAAGATTAGAGTAGGTCAAGTATTGATGCTTCCTCCACCTGTACCCGCCTAATGTTTATGCCTTTTTAAGAAATCATAACCTTTGTGCAAAAAAACTCAAAAAATAGTCATTTATCACAAAAAATAGGCATTTGACCGAGGCAATTTATCACGGTTCTTCATACCTTATCAATGAGATAAATATTAGTTGAGTTAAAGTTTTATCAACATTAGGAGGTTTTTTTACATTATGATTTATGTAGTACAGGCGAATGATACATTGAATGGAATCGCTGCAAAATATGGAGTATCCGTTCAAGAAATTATGGAAGTAAATGGAATCACTGATCAAGATTATATTGTTATAGGCCAACAGCTTTATATACCTACAATGGGTGTTGCAGATACCTATATTGTTCAACCGGGAGATACGCTAAATGATATTGCGGCAGCATATAATGTTTCAGTATCTGATCTTATTCGATTAAATAATCTTCAGGACCCCAATATGTTATATGTGGGCCAAATGCTGAAAATACCATTACCTATGGAACCAGGTATGGAAATGGAAACTTATGTAGTACAGCCAGGCGATTCATTATATATGATTTCTCAAAAATTTGGGGTACCTATCGTTGACTTAGTTGAGATTAATAATATTACTGAAGAAAGTTACCTTTATGTAGGTCAAACACTGTACATTCCAATGGCACCACCAACACCAGAAGAGCCTGTAGCGGGAACTTACGTTGTACAGTCTGGTGACACATTAAACGCGATTTCACAACGTTCAGGTGTTTCAGTGGAAGATTTAATGGCAATTAATAATATTTCAGATCCAAATATGATTTATGTGGGTCAAGTATTATTAGTTCCTGTTCTTCCAGAGCCAGGTGTGGCGTACCATATCGTTAAACCAAGAGAGACGATTTGGAGAATTGCACGAATGTATGGTCTTAGAGCAAGAAGATTGATGAGATATAATAATATTACGGCTCCTTGGAATTTATATGTAGGTCAAGTGCTCTTGATTCCTGAAGTTATGTCTGAACCAGAAGAGCCAGAACCAGAGCCAGAACCAGAACCAGAGCCAGAGCCAGAGCCGGAAGAAGTTTATCATACAGTGATGGAAGGAGAAACATTTCGATCTATAGGGAATCAATATGGTATAACAGGTAGAGAGTTGGCAGATTACAATGGTATGCAGTTAGGAACTGCGCCCGAACCTGGCACTGTTCTTAAAATTCCACCTGCTTCAATGTCGTAAATTTACTTTATCCCCATTCTCAATAAATCCATAAAGCTCCGATCACCTATTGGGGCTCTTTTTTATGTAACCAAAAATGATACTGTGTATTTATTTCCCAAACTTTCAAATAAACCCTAATAAAATATTGGATTTGATTTACTATGATGGCAAAAAAACTTACCCATAAAATAGAGACAGAAAAAAATAAAGCTGTAAATACTCCAATGATAATTGTAATGATTAAACTTAAACCTATAGTGATTATCAAATTTTTCAACATAAATACAATAGGAGACACGATATTATTATTTGTCGTTTTTCCCCATTGAATATACATAAATAGGATATGGATAATCCAAGCATATACGATATAAGCCATCAATATAGGTGCAACATTCCAAAGTAATGAATTTGGTGTAGTATAAGTTTCTAGTGTATTTTTTAAAAATGAGAATATCCAATAAAGAGGTATGCTGGAGAGCAACAGATGGATGCAAGAGATGATAAAAAATGAACTCCCTAATTTAAAAACCCCCTGTAAAAACAATGGTTTACTAGAATGTGACTCCTTATGATGTATAGCATAATAAAGTCCTGCATTCATTAGGGGTGATACAATCCAGCGTATGCCTATGAAAATCAAAAGAGGGGCGAAGTACTTCATCATGAAATCTCCATCTGTGATCAAATACTGACCTTCTATAATAAATAACTGTCTAGCATCCATAATGTTAGGGTCTGGAAAACGTTGTGAAATTGAAACAATGACACTTTCAATCCATCGATATAAAAAGATCCCCCATACTAACTGATACATTGAAAATAATAATATATAAACTATATTTTGATTTGTTGTTTTCCATCCTTGTTTTATCATATTAACGATCATCATTTCACCTCACCACATCTTGGAGTTCAATATTATTTCAATCCATTGGATTAAAACTAAATTCCATCTAGTTTTTGTTTCTGAATTTATAGTAGTACTCTTAAAGTTATTGATATGTTTATTTTCTAAAATCACCGTATGTTCTGGATCAATCGCAACCCAATTTAAGGTGGATGAATGCGTAAATGTAAACATTTTATGTTCCTCTTTTCCTTCCCAGGTTTTTACTATGGAAGTCCCATCCTCAAAAGTGAATAATATGGACAATGGCTGATGGAATGTCGCACCATTTTTTTGAATCAACACTTGATGTTTATATAACGTTTGTTCTTCATTGATGATCTTGTTGATGTTAATCGATTGAACTGCATAATCAACCATTTTATTGTCATAAATAAATGTGTTGAAATACTGATCCCATTCCTGACCAGTGACGTCTTCTAATACAGCTTGAAAATCTTCCGTAGAGGGATGATTAAATTTCCAACGTTGGAAGTATGTTTTTAATACTTTGTTCATTTGAGCTGTGCCTATGATCTCCTCTATATCACGTAACACTAACTTCCCTCTAATATAAACGTTTTGAGCATATTCATTTTTATATTCGTATTCCCATGCATTTTGCTTAAGCGGTGCGGGTGAGGATACATAACTAGCTTCATAATGGGTTTTTGACCGTATTCCATATTCTTTTTCCATCACTTTATCCTCAGCATAAGAGGTAAAAGCTTCGTCTAACCAAGCCTCTTCAAATTCATTTGAAGCGACCATACCATACCAGAATTGATGTCCAATTTCGTGTATAATGACTCTTTCTAATGAACTATCTTTTTCCTTTTCTGAAGCAGACCATGCGGTTACTAATGTAGGGTATTCCATGCCACCAGCCCCATTTGCCCCATCAGGAGGGATAACGATAGATAAAGTAGGATAAGGATATTCACCATACCAATCTGTGAAGTTGTTTAAGGCTGATTTGGCAGCATATAAATAGCGTTCTTTTAGGTCACTGTGAAGGGGGTCCAAGTATAATTTGATGGTAACATCCTTAACATTTTCCGAACGATAAACTTCCTCTATGACCTTAAATTGAGGAGATGCAGACCATGCAAAATCATGGACATCTACGGCTTTATAATGATAAGTTTTACTGTTGCCAG